>NZ_LMPM01000001.1:0-175000 GCF_001423845.1 Sphingomonas sp. Leaf357
TCAAACTCTCAAGTTTATGTCCGATATCATCGCGGTGGAATTCCACGATCATACCAGCATCTCAAGGAGCCGCTCTGCACAATATCTTTCAGACGACCATCGCAGCACAAAGCCACAACGACCGTCCATTACGTATGGATACGTGAAGGACATATGAGAACGACTTGGCTTTAACCGATCCGCCAGCGCCTTGAAAACGCCGACAACCGGAGCCGCCGCCCACATGTCCCTTCATCTAATACCAACAATGTCAAAGAGCGCAAAAGACCGACGCCATACTGCACCCCTTTTTTAGTGGGGCGGTTTGGCGCCAGGCTGATGGTGACCGCAGAAGCGAACCGTGTGGTCCGTCGCTGCGGTGACATCCCTCTACGGGCGGTGTTTGATTCGGTCAAACGCTTTCTTGCACTTTTCCTACAATTTGCGTCGAAATCCGCAGAAATGCTGGGGTTTACACCTCCTCAACATCCTGTCGCTAGACCCCCGCGCATGGTCGAGACAGCCGCAAATCCTGCGAATCAGCCCGTCGAATCGTTCGGGAACCAGATTCGGAATGCCGTGATCTGGCGTTCCGGCAGCCAGATCGTCGCTCAGCTCGTGCAATGGGCCGCCACTTTCCTCGTGATTCGGATTCTCGACCCGCACGATTACGGCCTGTTCGCGATGACCGGGGTGATCCTGGTCTTCCTCAACATGCTGAACGGTTATGGCCTGGCCAGTGGACTGATCCAGCGCGCCGAAATCGGACGCCACGAGATCCGCCAGTTGTTCGGCATGCTGATCCTGTTGAACTTCAGCCTGGGGGCGTTGCAATTCCTGCTCGCCCCGCTTGCCGCGGCCTATTACCGGCAGGACATCGTCGCACACCTGCTGCGCGTGCAGGCCCTGCTCTATCTGACGACGCCGTTCATCGCACTTCCTTACGCGTTGCTCAGCCGGGCGATGGATTTCCGCTTGCAGGCACGTGTCAACATCCTCGCCTCGATGGCCAGCGCCTGCACCGCGCTGACCGGCGCGATGATGGGCCTCGGCGTCTGGACGCTGGTGCTCGCGCCGATGGTGCTGTTCACCGTTCGCGCGGTTGGCATGACGATCGCGGCGAAGTCCCTGGTGTGGCCGACCTTCGATTTTCGCGGCGCCGGCGATATCGCGCGTTTCGGCGGGGTGATGGCGGCAGGACAATTGTTCTGGTTTCTGCAAAGCCAGGCCGACGTGTTCATCGCCGGACGCCATTTCACGCCGCACATGCTGGGCATCTACACGACCAGTCTATTCCTGACGCAGATCTTCGTGAGCAAGTTCGTGCCGCCGCTCAACGAGGTCGCGTTCAGTGCCTATGCGCGTATGCAACATGATGCGGATGCGGTCGGCCGCGCGTTCGCGCGCAGCGTGCGCATCATCATGGTCGCGGCCCTGCCCTTTTATTTCGGTTTGGCTGCTACCGCGGAGCCTCTTGTGCTGACGATGCTGGGCGACAAATGGCGCGAGGCGATTCCGGTCGTCCATCTGCTTGCGCTCGCAATGCCGTTCATGACGATCCAGGTGCTGTTGTCGCCGGCGTGCGATGCGCGGGGCCGGCCGGGTATCGGGGTGCGGAACGGGATGGTCGGCGCGGCGGTGATGGCGACGGCGTTCATGATCGGCGTGAATTACGGGCCGACCGGGCTAGCGCTCGCCTGGATCGCGGCATACCCGATCTATCTCGGCATCAGCCTGTGGCGCTCGCTCGGCGTAATCGGCACGAACTTGCGAGCGTTGGGCGATGCGATCGCGCCGCCGCTGATGGCGGCGCTCGTCATGGCGACGATAGTGCGGCTGGTCGACAATCTGCTGCTGCCGCCACTACATCCGTTTGCACGGCTGGCGATTCTCATCGCAATTGGTGCCGCCAGCTATGGCGGCTGGCTGCTGCTGTTCGCCCGCCCGTTGATCCGCGAATTGATCGCGGTAGTGCGCAAGCGGCCGATCGAGGCCTGACCCGTTACGCCTGCTGGATGTAGCTGCGCATCGCTTCGGCATCCGCCTCGATCCGGTCGATGCGGTATTTGACCAGATCGCCGATCGAGACCAGCCCGACGACGACGCCGTCCTGCACCACCGGCAGATGACGGATGCGCCGCCGCGTCATCAGCGACAATGCGCCGATCGCCGCATCGCCGATATCGACCGTGATCGCCGGCGAGGTCATCACCGTGGCGACCGTGGCATCGAGCGCAGACGGGCCATGCGCGTCGAGCGCGTGGATGACGTCGCGTTCGGAGAAGATGCCGATCACCTGCCCGCCGTCCATCACGGGAACGGCGCCTATTCTTTTGGTGGCCAGGAGTGTGACGGTGTCGCGGACGCTTTGGTCGGGGGATACCGATATGAGGTCGCGGCCCTTGCCGCCGAGGATCGTTGCGATCGTCATCGAGCCATCTCCTTGTGCCGCCCCGTTACCCAAGGATTCCACCTTTGCGGGCGAAAGCGCAAGCGTTCACGCGAAACGCGAGGTCATCCCGACCGCGCGGCGGCGACGCAGGCCAGCGCCGACCGCGCCGAAGCCCAGGATCATCATCGCCCAGCTCGCCGGTTCGGGCACGGCGGCCAGCGCGCTCAGCCGATAGATATCGCCGACCGTCTTGCTCAGGAGATAGAGTTCGCCGTTGCCATCGGTGCCAAGCCGCAGATCGACCCGGCCGCCGGCATAGGGATTGCCCTCCAGCAGAGCGAGCGTCGTATCCATGCCCTCGAAGCTCAATCCGAGTTCGTACAGAGTGGCCGGCGTCGTCCCGACCACCAGCGACGGATCGTAATAGAAGAGCCGCCCGGAGACGAGCTCCGACAGGACGACCATCCCGCTCAGTTCGGGGATCGCACTGCCGGTATAGGAGAAAGCGCCACTGATCGCGGCGAGATTGTACGCCCCACTGCGGAAGATCTCCTCATGATCGAACTGCGCGACGGGATCGACGAAGCTGCCGTCATTGGCCGGCGTATCGTACACGCGCCCGTCCCAGCTCGCCCCGCGCGCGAACGTGCCCTCGCGCAACGGCCAGCCGTAATTGCCCCCGGCGACTCCGACATTGACCTCCTCCAGCTGCGACTGGCCGATATCGGAGATCAGCATGCGGCCGGTCACCTTGTCCCAGCTGAAATGCTGCGGATTGCGCAGGCCCGAGGCCCAGACCTCGCCGAGCCCGCCCGGCGCGGCCTGGGGATTGTCCGCCGGGATCGTATACGCCTCGCCCCCCGCCCCGATCGCCGGATCGATGCGCAGGATCTTGCCCAGCGGGCTGGCCGGATCCTGCGCATTGCCGTAGGGATCGCCGACCCCGCCGCCATCGCCGAACCCGATATAGAGCTTGCCGTAATCGGCCGATCCCGGCGCGGCGGCGGGATTGAAGGCGATCGTGCCCGCGCCGTGATCGCTGAGCGGTTGCGCGACGCGCAGTACCTCGCGCTGCGACACGATCGATGCGGTCGCCGCCATGGGATCGGCGACGCGGAATTCGTGGATGACGTTATCGTGGTCGATGCCCGCACCCTTGCCCGACAGGGTGGCATTGCCGGACGGCGCACTCGTATCGACGGTATAGAATACGCCGTAGCCGGGTTTCTGGGGATCGCCGGCGAAGTTGGGATGCAAGGCGAACCCCATCAGCCCGGTTTGCGAGGTGTTGCTGGCGTTGCTGAAGCCGGCGACCGAATTCCGGATATCGAACCACGTCTGCGGCGTACCGCCGGCCGCGCCGACGACGCTGATCAGGCCGCGCGTATCGTTGACGAACAGGCGGCCGGAACTGTCCGCCACGGGCTGGAGCGATTGGATACGGGTATAATAGCCGTCGTCGACCGGATTGAGGCTCGGCTGCGCCTGCCCGAAGAAGCTGAGCCCGACCTTGAGGCCCGGCGCGATCGGCGCGGGTACGGGATTGATGACCTCGGCCGCCTGCACGGTCATCGGGACCACGGCCATGGCCAATATCAGGCTGCAATATTTGAACATGACGCCCCCCAGCGAGTCGATTCCGAGTCCGTTAGGATCGATAGCGAAGTTGCTGTCAATCGGACTCAAATGTCCGACCGCCCCGGGATCGGACACATCATCGGTTGCGTAATCAACTTTTCCGATGGAGTGCCAGATCGATGCACAAGGATGCGGTGATATTCTTCGATCGATTGGCGGGGCACCATTATTCTTCGCCCTCACCCCTCTCATGAGTTCGAACATCGGAGATCGGGGGTCCGTCGAGTCTCGCCAGCTCCGGTCCAGGTCAGCAACACTTGCCGCATAGTCCGGAGCGTGCGGAACATGCCGATAGCGCCACCCCGGGAAACGCCGGAGCTGCTGCCGGACGACGGTCGCGCAGAACGCCGAACCTATTCCATCTGCCCCGAGGCCGTCGCAGGGCTGCCCTTCTTCGTGCCGGTGCGAGTGGCGCGCGACGAAAGGACAGTGCTTCGACAGGCTCAGCACGGACGGGATGGGCGACACGGATTCAGCATCCAAGATCAGGGTATCGTCCGGCGATGCGCGACGTACCATCGATCTCAGCAATTGGACCCCGGTCGTCGCCGGGAAAAGCGTACCGGTCGATCCTCGAAGGCATCGCCATCGAACGAAAAAGGGTTCCGAACCACCGGCCCGGAACCCCCTTATTCATCCTCACGTCCGATCCGCCTCAGCTGGCGGTCGAGGCTTCGCTCGCCGGCGGGCGACCGCGACGGCGGCGGGGCTTCTCTTCCGGCTCGTCGCCCGTGACGTCGTTGGCGGGCGTGCCGTCGGTGCTGGCCGGGCTCACCGCCGAGATCGTCAGCGAGGGCGGCAAGGTGGCGGAATCGAAGGCCACCGGCGCTTCGGCGACGGGTTCGCGGCGTGGGCGGCCACGGCGGCGCGGGGCCTCCTGCGGCTGTTCGTCGACGACGGGTGCCGTCACCTCGGGAGCTGCGACCTGCGGAGCAGGTGCGCGGTCCTCGGTCTGATAGCGCTCGCTGCGGCTGGGGCGGTTTTCAGCGTTGCGGCCTTCGCCACGCGATTCATTACCGCGCGCTTCGGTGATCCGGCCATCATTGCCGCGGGCTTCATTGCCGCGGGCTTCGTTGCCACGATTGTCGCTGCGATTGCCGCGATCTTCGCGCACATAGCGCTCGCCTTCGATGCCGTAGCTGTTGCCGTCGTTCGCGGTCACGGTGCGACGCGGACGATCGTCATTCTGCTGGCCGCGATTGGGACGATCGCCGCGATCGTTCGCCTGGCGATCCTGCCGGTCCTGCTGCTGGTTGCCGTTGGTCTGCTGACGATCGCCATCCTGCTGACGGTCACCATTCTGCTGACGGTCGGCATTCTGTTGCCGGTCGGCATTCTGTTGCCGGTCGCCCTGGTAATTCTGGTTGCCGTTCTGCTGACCATTCTGACGCGATTGTTCGGCGACGATCGGCGCGCCGTCGTCGTCATATTCGGTCTCGTCGTCCTGGAAGGTGTTCGCGCCGCCCTGCTGTGGCGGACGATTGTTCTCCTCGAAGCGCGAACGCGTTTCGGCCAGAACGCGGAAATAATGGTCTGCGAACTGCAGATAATATTCGGTGTTGACTCGGTCGCCGGACATCTGGGCGTCGCGGGCGAGCGCCTTGTACTTCTCGAGCAATTGGGCGGCGTTGCCGCGCGAACGGTTGTCGATGCGGTTGCCGTTGTCGCGCGCACCCGAATTACCTTGCGGGCGCTGTTGCTGCCCGCCGCGACCGCGACGGCGGCCGGCCTGACGATTGTTGTTGATCAACTGTATCTATCCCTGTCCGTAGTAACCAACCGTGCTCCGCAACGATGTGGATTCACTGCTCCAAGGCCCGTGTTCGCCGAAAGATCGGCGGAACGGGCCTGCCACGATCGCCGGACGACAGCGACTTCATGACTTGGAGGTGGGCAACTGCCCGTTTTCAACCGCTTATGATGAAAACGTATGCCCCTGCAGGTTCAATAGCGGGTGGCGCGGCAATCTCCAAGCGGAATGTTGCGTCGAATTCCCGTCACGTTGCGATCAGCGCGCGCGGCCGCCCGCCAAGGTCGTGGGCGAGCGCGACGGCGAAGCCCTGCGCCTCCAGCAGATCGGTGACGGCGCTGGTCTGGCTATGGCCGATCTCCAGCACCGCCGCGCCGCCGGGGGCGAGCAACGGCGGGAGTTGCGGCGCGATGCGGCGATAGTCTTCGAGGCCGTCCGCCCCGGCGAACAGGGCGGTGCCGGGTTCGTGCGCGCGGACCTCGTCAGGCAGGTCTTCCGCCGTCCCGATATAGGGTGGGTTGCAGAGGATCAGGTCGAACCGGCCCGTCAGACCTTCCGCCCAATCGCCGGAGACGAAGCGTGCCCGGCCCGCCATGCCGAGATCGGTGGCGTTGCGGCGGGCAAAATCGAGCGCGGTCCGCGACGCGTCCACGCCGAGGCCGGTCGCCTCGGGCCATTCGGCCAGCGCGGCGAGCAGCAGGGTGCCGGGGCCGGTGCCGAGATCGAGGATCGTCCTTGGCGCGGCGCGCGCGAAATGGGCGACGGCCGCCTCGATCAGCGTCTCGCTGTCCGGGCGCGGGATGAGCGTGCCGGGGCCGACGCGGAGGTCGATCGTCCAGAACGCGCGGGTGCCGGTGATATAGGCGACCGGCTCGTGCGTCAGGCGGCGCGCGACGAGGGGGGCGAAATCGGCCGGGGTCGGGGCGTCGAGCTGACCCAGGAGAAGCGTTTCCCGAGCAATGCCGAGCGCGTGGGCCATGAGCAGTTCGGCGTCGAGGCGGGGGGTTTCGGTCACCGGTGCGAGTTGGGTGGCGGCGTTGGCGAGGGCTATTCTTATTCTTAGCCCCTCCCCTTCAGGGGAGGGGTTGGGGGTGGGGGATGTCTCACCGAGACCGGTATTGCTGGACTGCCCCACCCCAACCCCTCCCCTGAAGGGGAGGGGCTTTTCGGGTAGCTCAGTCATTCAGCGTCGCCAGCCGCTCCGCCTCGTCCTCGGCGATCAGAGCACCGATCAGGTCGCCCATCTCGCCTTCCAGGATCTCCGGCAGGCGGTGCAGCGTCAGGTTGATGCGGTGATCGGTCACGCGGCCTTGCGGGTAATTGTAGGTGCGGATGCGCTCGGAGCGATCGCCGCTGCCGACCATCGACTTGCGCGCGCCGGCACGTTCCTGATGTAGCCGCTCGCGTTCCGCCTCGTACAGGCGCGTGCGCAGGACCTTCAGCGCCTTGGCCTTGTTCTTGTGCTGTGATTTCTCGTCCTGCTGGATCACCGTCAGCCCGGTCGGGATGTGCACGATGCGCACCGCGCTGTCGGTGGTGTTGACCGACTGGCCGCCGGGGCCGGACGAGCGATACACGTCGATACGCAGATCCTTGTCCTCGATCCTGACGTCGACTTCTTCCGCCTCGGGCAGCACCGCGACGGTGGCGGCGGAGGTGTGGATGCGGCCCTGCGTCTCGGTGGCGGGCACGCGCTGCACGCGGTGGACGCCGGCCTCGAACTTCAGCCGCGCGAACACGCCCTGCCCGGTTATGCTGGCGACGACCTCCTTGTAGCCGCCGGCTTCCGAACTGCTGGCGGAGATCAGTTCGACGCGCCAGCCCTGGCTCTCGGCGAAGCGCTGATACATGCGCAACAGATCGCCGACGAACAACGCCGCCTCGTCGCCGCCGGTGCCGGGGCGGATCTCCAGCATCGCGGCGCGCTCGTCGGCGGCGTCGCGCGGCAGCAGCGCGAGCGCGAGGGCGCGTTCGGCCTGCGGCAGCGTATCCTGGATCACCGCAATCTCCTCGCGCGCCATCGTGCGGATCTCGGGATCGTCGTCGGCGTCCATGCCGGCGAGCACATGTAGCTCCGCGCGCAGCCGCCGCACCTCGGCCGCCGCGCGCGCGACGGGTTCCAGCTCGGCATATTCCTTCGACACCGCGACGAAGCGGTCGGAGGGCAGATCGCCGGTCGCCATCTGCGCCTGCAACTCATCCCGCCGCGCCTCGATCTGCGCGATCCGTTCGGGGGAGATGGTGGTCATTAGTTTAGCGGATCCATCCCGAGAATTTCACGGATACGATCGGCGATTTGCTCATGTTCGTCGACTTCGTTTGGCCGTAGAAGGTTTTCCGTCAACACTCTGATAGAGGCCGATCCATCTGCTCGAACGAAAACCATTGATCGAGCGTCCACTTTTTTCGCGATTTCAGTCCGTCGCTTAGCATTACCCCGGAACGCCATATCTGCAGATAAACCGGCCGATCTAATTTGCCGCAAAACCCTCAATGCTTGCGCTTCAAACTCAGGCTGATCCGGAATTACGACGACGTCCGGCCTTGAACGTACCGGTTCTTCCAAAAGCATCGCCAGCCGTTCAACACCCGCCGCCCAACCGACGCCCGCCGTCGCGGGCCCGCCGAGACTCTCGATCAGCCCGTCATAGCGTCCGCCGGCCAGCACGGTGCCTTGCGCGCCGAGCCGATCGGTGACGAATTCGAACGCGGTGTGGCGGTAATAATCCAGGCCGCGAACCAGCCGGGCGTTGCGGGTCCACGCCACGCCGGCCGCATCCAGTCCGGCCGTCACCGCGCCGAAGAAGGCGCGGGCGTCGGGGGTGAGGTATGCGTCGATGTCCGGCGCGCTGTCGGCGATCGGGCGGTCGCGCGGGTCCTTCGAATCGAGGATGCGCAGCGGGTTCTTGTCGAGCCGCGCGACGCTGTCGTCGGACAGGTCCGCGCGGTGCGCCTCGAAATGCGCGACCAGGGCCGCGCGCCACGCGTCGCGGGTCTCGGCGTCGCCCAGCGTGTTCAATTGCAGCGTCACGCCGTCGGCGATGCCGAGTTCGTGCAGCAACTGGTCCGCCAGCACCAGCAGTTCGACGTCGGCGGCCGGTTCGGGCGCGCCGATCACCTCGGCGTCGATCTGGTGGAACTGGCGGAAGCGGCCCTTCTGGGGGCGTTCGTAGCGGAACACGGGCCCGTGCGTCGCGAGCTTCAGCGGGGCGTATTGCTGCCAGCCTTCGGTCAGATAGGCCCGCGCGATGCCGGCGGTGAATTCGGGCCGCAGCGTGATCGAATCTCCGCCGCGATCCTCGAACGTGTACATCTCCTTCGACACGACGTCGGTCGTCTCGCCCAGCGAGCGGGCGAAGACGGCGGTGCTCTCGAACACCGGAATGTCGACGCGCTGGAAGCAATAGAGCCGCCGCACCGCCTCGAACGCCGCCAGCACGCGGGCGAACCTGCGCTGGTCTTCGCCGAAGATATCCTGCGTGCCGCGGATGCGTTTTGGGGTTTCGATGCGGGCCATGATCGCGTGCGTCTTATGCGAGAGCCGCGCGAAGGGAAAGCACCGAAGAAATGCCGGCGATCCGCGCTCGGCGGAGCCTCCGGTGCGTCGCGGCATCGTGCCATCGGACCGACGCCGTCCGGCACGTGACGCTTATGTCACGTGACAGGGCCGGCGCCACCGGACTAGCCTTCGCGCATGAAACTCAATCTCGGTCACCGAATCGCGCCGACGCGCTTCGTCGTCTTCGTCATCCTGTTCGGCACCGGCCTCGGCGTGCTGATCCCGATGCTCGGGCGCGGGCGCGGCGCGATGGCGGCGTTCGACATCGCCGCGTTGGTCTTCCTGGCCGCGGTGGTGCCGCTGCTGAGCAAGCGCGCGGCCGATATGCGGGCGATCGCCAAGTCCAACGACGCCAACCGCGCGCTGCTGCTGGCGGTGACGGCGATCGTGATGGGGATGATCCTCGTCTCGGTCGCGAGCGAGATGATGGGCGGCAAGAGCACCAAGCTCGGGATCGCGCTGATCGTCGCCACGCTCGTGCTCGCCTGGCTGTTCTCGAACACGATCTACGCGCTGCATTACGCCCACATCTTTTATCTCGGCGACGGCCAGGGCCAGGATCGCGGCGGGATCGACGTGCCGGGCTGCGACGAGCCGGATTATTGGGATTTCGTCTATTTCAGCTTCACGCTCGGCATGACGTTCCAGACATCGGACGTCGAGATCACCTCGCCGAAGATCCGCCGCGTCGTCACCGGGCATTGCCTGGCGGCGTTCGTGTTCAACATCGGCGTGCTGGCGTTCACGATCAACGTGCTGGGTGGAGGGGGCTGAGCCGAAGCTTTCCGGGCTCGGGGCTGGACGCAAGCGACATCAACCGCTTAAGCCCTGCGCATCCGCCCTTTTGCCGAAAGGCCAGTATGTCCCGTCTCGCTCTGATCGCCAGTCTGTTCGCCGCCGTTTCCACCCCGGCCCTGGCCGAGAATTCCAAGCCGCAACCCGTGCCGATCGTCGATACGATCCCGCAGGCGCGCGACATTCCCTATCCCGGCACGATGACGATCGCGGTGGACGCGACCGACGTCGCGCGCGGCATCTTCACCGTGAAGCAGACGATTCCGGTCGCCGCCGCCGGACCGATGGCCCTGCTCTACCCGAAATGGCTGCCCGGCGCGCACAGCCCGCGCGGCGAGATCGAGAAACTCGCCGGCCTCGTCATCACCGCGAACGGCAAGCCCGTCCCCTGGACGCGCGATCCGGTCGACGTGTTCGCCTTCCATATCGACGTGCCGAAGGGCGCGAGGACGCTCGACATCGACCTGAAATTCCTGTCGGCGACCAAGGCCGATCAGGGGCGCATCGTGATGACGCCCAATCTGCTGAGCCTGCAGTTCAATTCGATGAGCCTGTATCCGGCGGGCTATTTCACGCGCCAGATCCCGGTGAAGGCGACGGTGAAATATCCGGAGGGCTGGAGCGCCGCCTCGGCCATCGCCGCCAAGACGACCGGATCGACCTCCACGTACGACAAGACGAATTACGAGGTGCTGGTCGATTCGCCGATCCTCGCCGGGCGCTATTATCGCCGGGTGCCGCTGTCGCCGCGCGTGAACCTGAACATCTTCGCCGACACGCCCGAGGAGTTGGCCGCGACGCCGGAACAGATCGATGCCCACAAGACGCTGGTGACGCAGGCGGTGAAGACGTTCGGCGCGCAGCATTACGACACTTACGAATTCCTGCTCTCGATCAGCGATCAACTGGGCGGCATCGGCCTGGAGCATCACCGCTCGTCCGAGGATGGCGTGACGCCGGGCTATTTCACAAAATGGGCCGACGGCCCCGGCCGGCGCAACCTGCTGCCGCACGAATACACGCATAGCTGGGACGGCAAGTTCCGGCGCGGCGCGGACCTGTGGACGCCGGATTATCGCATGCCGATGCGCGGGTCGCTGCTGTGGGTGTATGAAGGCCAGACGCAGTTCTGGGGCTATGTGCTGCAGGCGCGCAGCGGGATCGTGTCGAAGCAGGATACGCTCGACATGTATGCGACCATCCTCGCCAGCCTCGACAATCGCCCGGCGCGCGAGTGGCGCCCGATGGTCGACACGACCAACGATCCGGTGATGTCGCAGCGCAAGCCCAAGGGCTGGGTGAGCTACGAACGCAGCGAGGATTATTACAATGAAGGCCTGCTGGTTTGGATGGAGGTCGATTCGATCCTGCGCAAGCAATCGGGCGGCGCGAAATCGATCGACGATTTCGCGCGCGCATTCTTCGGCATCAACGACGGCGACTGGGGCCAGGTGACCTACACGTTCGACGATGTCGTCGCGACGCTCAACGCGATCCAGCCGTACGACTGGAACGGCTTCCTGAAGACCCGCCTGACCGAGACCGGCGCGCCGGCACCACTGAAAGGCTTTGTCGATAACGGCTACCGGCTGGTTTATTCGGCCGAGCCGACCAAGGCGTTCAAATCGCAGGAGACCACCGCGAAGCGCACCGACCTGACCTATTCGATCGGGCTGACGCTGGACAAGGACGGCGAGATTTTCGGCGTCGGTTGGGACAGTGCCGGGTTCAAGGCCGGGCTGGATGTCGGCACCAAGATCGTCGCGGTGAACGGCACCGCCTATAGCGACACCGCGATCAAGGCGGCGATAACGGCGGCGAAAACGTCCAAGGAACCGATCCAACTGCTGATCAAGACCGGCGAGAAGATCACGCCAGCGGCCATCGACTATCACGGCGGCCTCCGCTATCCGCGCCTCGAAAAGATCGGCACCGGAGAGAATGGTCTGGACAAGCTTTTGGCGTCACGCTGAAATACACCCACTCCCGTTCATGCTGAGCCTGCCGAAGCATCGTCCTTCTTGTCCGCTGTCGAGAAGAAGAACGACCCTTCGACAGGCTCAGGGTGAACGGAACAGAAAATGGAACGAACATGCGCATCGACTTGATTCCGATCGGCGACGATCCCCCCAACAGCCTGAACGTCATCATCGAAGTGCCGGTCGGCGGCGAGCCGGTGAAGTACGAGTTCGACAAGGCGAGCGGTGCCCTGTTCGTCGATCGCATCCTGCACACCCCGATGCGCTATCCGGCGAATTACGGTTTCGTGCCGCACACTTTGTCCCCCGATGGCGATCCGCTCGACGCGCTGGTGATCGCACGCTCGCCGTTCGTGCCGGGCTGCGTCGTGCGCGCGCGCCCGATCGCGGTTCTGAAGCTGGAAGACGAAGCGGGCGGCGACGAGAAATTGGTCTGCGTGCCGGTCGACACCACCTTCCCCTATTATTCGGACATCGGCGAACGCGGCGACCTGCCGTCGATCGTGCTCGCGCAGATCGAGCATTTCTTCAAACACTATAAGGATCTGGAATCCGAAAAGTGGGTGCGGATCGGCGAATGGGGCGATGCCGAAGAGGCGCGGCGCATCGTGATCGAAGCGATCGAAGCGGCCAAGGCTGCGAAGGCGGCGGCGGCTTAAGCGACCAAAGCATCAACCCCTCCCCGTTCGTGCCGAGCCTGTCGAAGCACCGTTCTTCTTATCTCAAGGTCGAGAAGAAGAACGGCCCTTCGACAGGCTCAGGGCGAACGGGGCGGGGGCTGCCTTCAAGATCCTGACTCACCTTGCGCGCTTTTTTCGGTTTCTTCACCGGCGCGCGTTGCCCCGCCGCCAGCCCGAGCAGCGCCCAGCGCCGCAGCGCATCCGGATCGTCATAGACGTCATCCGGCGCGCGGCGATAGTTCATCGATCCGGACCGCCCCTCGCCCATCTCGTAGGTGAAACGCGGGCAGTCCGCCGCGTCCCATTCGGCGTCGCTGACCGCATCGGCCTTGAACCAGAGTGCATCCAGCCCGACGATCGCGAAGATCACGCCGTCGCAATAGAGCGTCGCCCCGCCCATCATCGCGCGTTTGGTGACGGTGCCGACCGGCGCCATCGCCTCGGCTACCCAATCGACCAGGCCCTGATCCACCGCCATTAACGATCCTCTCTCCGTTCGTTTCGAGCGCAGTCGAGAAACAGGCCCCGAACGCTGCGCGCAGTTTCTCGACTGCGTTCGAAACGAACGGATGTTCTTGTTCAGTGCGCCGTCAGCTTCAAGCCCGCGATGCACAGCACCACGCCCAGGATCAGCAGCAGGCGCGGCAGGCTGGCCGGTTCGCCGAACCACGCGATGCCGACGATCACCGTGCCGAGCGCGCCGATGCCGCCCCACACCGCATAGGCCGTGCCCATCGAAATCGAGCGCGACGCGACCTCCAGCAGGGCCATCGAACAGGCGACCGAGGCGAGGAAGCCCGCCGTCCAGCCGATATTGCGGAAACCGTCGACATAGCGCAGGCAGGTGGTGAAGCCGATCTCGAACAGCCCGCCGATCACCAGCAGCAACCACGCCATCAGCCGCGTCCCGCCAGTTTCAACAAGGCATCGCCGGTGACGCGCTGCGTGGTCCACTCGACCATCGCCTCCGCGCCGACCTTGCGGTAGAATTCGATCGCGCGTTCGTTCCAGTCGAGCACCCACCATTCGAAGCGCGCGCAGCCCCGATCCACCGCAATGCCGGCGAGGTGTGACAGCAACGCCCGCCCCGCGCCCGATCCGCGCGCGTCCGGCGTGATATACAGATCGTCGAGCCAGATGCCGCGCAGACCCGTCCAGGTCGAGAAATTGTGATAGAACACCGCCATGCCGACGGGCGTGCCGCCCATTTCGGCGATGATCGCCTCGGCCGCCGGTCGCGCGCCGAACAGCGCCTCGTGCATGATCGTCTCGGTCGCGGTGACGGCATCGGGCTCGCGCTCGAACGCGGCGAGTTCGCGCACGAAGCCCAGGATGGTCGGCACGTCGGTCGGCGTGGCGGGGCGGATCTTCACGGTCATGCGGCGGCCTCGGTTTGTGGCGCGGGTGCCGCCTTTCCGCGGATCGCGAACAGGCACCCGGCGATGATCAACAGCGCGCCCGCCACCGTCCATGCGGTGACATGCTCGCCGAACACGACATAGCCGAGAATCGCCGACCAGACGAAGGCGGTATATTCGACCGGTGCGAGCACCTGCGCCTCGGCATGGCGATAGGCCCAGGCGAGCAGGATCGCGGAGACCGAGCCGAGCGCGGCCGCGCCGAAGATGCCCGGCCAGAGCGCCATGGCGGGCATCGACGAAAACCACGGTGCCCCGATCAGCAGCAGCGTGCCCAGCACGACGCTGGTGAACAGGGCGACCTCGAGCGGATCGGCGACCTGTGCCTGCCGGCGCAGCAGGATCAGGCTGCCGGCATAGAGGATGGAGGCGGCGAAGATCGCCAGCGATCCCAGCACGATTTCGGTGGAGGCGTGCGCCTGCCACTGACCGGCGGCGATCGCCAGCACGCCGAGGCTGGCGATGACCGAGCCGCCGATCGCGGTGCGGCGGATCGTCTCGCCCAACGTCGCGGCGGCGAGGAAGAGGGCGATCAGCGGCGCGAGGAAGGTCAGCGCCACGCCCTGTGCCATCGTCACGCGTACCAGCCCCCAGAAGAACAGCAGCACCGACGCGCCGGCCACGGCCCCACGCGACACATGCAGGATCAGCGCCGCCCGCCCCGGCCAGGGCCGCCGCCGCGCGAGGAAGATCGGCAGCATCAGGACGACACCCGCCACCGACCGCCACAGCACCGCACTGTATGCGCCATGCGCGATCGACATCCCCTTCATCACCGCATCCATCACCGAATAGCTGGCGATGCCGACACAGGCGACGGCGAAGGCGGTCGCGGAGGTTGGGCCGTGGCGGGTCAACGGATCAGGAGTTTGGTTGACTATCTGGCGGCCGGCGCACGACCAAACCAGCTTCGGTATGCTCAATTACCAAGTCGTCGCCCACGCGCCATCCAAGATCTTCCATCAGATCCGGCGGTATAGTTACTTTGCCATTGTCATGCACGATTGTGGTGCGGGTCACGGTAGCCTCCTGATTTTTTCTTCCCTGACCGCTTCCGTCACCCCTGACTGGTTCGGTGATTACCCTATCGACCACGTATTCGTCATTCCCGCGCAGGCGGGAATCAATACTGGCTAACCTCTCGCTTCGTAAACGGCGTCAGAGCTTATGGATCCCCGCCTACGCGGGGATGACGGCTTTATACTTGCTCGAGGGGTATAAGCGCCGAAAAAGTCCGGGGACGGCATGACTCGCGATCTACTCAGCCGCCACCGCCTGTGCCTCGTCGTGCGCCTCGATCTCCGCGGCTTTCGCTTCGACCAGCTGGACGATGTGTTCGAGCATGTCGTCGCTGGAGACGGTGTGGTCGGTGACGCCCGACAGATAGACCATGTGCTTGCCGTTGCCGCCGCCGGTCAGGCCGATATCGGTCTCGCGTGCCTCGCCGGGGCCGTTGACGACGCAGCCGAGGACGGAGAGCGACATCGGCGTGCGGATGTGCTGCAGACGTTCTTCCAGCGCCTGTACGGTGCGGATCACGTCGAAGCCCTGGCGTGCGCACGATGGACAGGAGACTACGCGGACGCCGCGGTTGCGGATGCCCAACGCCTTCAGGATCTCGAACCCGACGCGCACTTCCTCTTCCGGTTCGGCCGAGAGCGAGACGCGGATCGTGTCGCCGATGCCGTACCAGAGCAGGCTGCCCATGCCGATCGCCGACTTGACCGTGCCGCCGACGAACCCGCCCGCTTCGGTGATGCCGAGGTGCAGCGGGCAATCGACCGCTTCGGCGAGTTGCTGATAGGCGGCGACGGCGAGGAACAGGTCGCTGGCCTTCACCGCGACCTTGAATTCGTGGAAATCGTGATCCTGCAACAGCTTGATGTGATCGAGCGCGCTTTCGACCAGCGCATCCGGGCACGGCTCGCCATATTTTTCGAGCAGATCCTTTTCGAGGCTGCCGGCATTTACGCCGATGCGGATCGCGCAGCCATTGGCCTTGGCCGCGTTGACGACCTCCTTCACGCGTGCCGAGGATCCGATATTGCCGGGGTTGATGCGCAGGCAGGCAGCACCCGCATCGGCGGCTTCCAGCGCGCGCTTGTAGTGGAAATGGATGTCCGCGACGATCGGCACGCGGCTGGCGCGCACGATCTGGCGAAGCGCCGCCGTGCTCTCCACATCGGGGCAGGACACGCGGATGATGTCGACGCCGGCATCCTCGCACCGGCGGATCTGCGCGATCGTCGCCTTCGCGTCGCTGGTCGGCGTGTTGGTCATCGTCTGCACGGTGACCGGGGCATCACCACCGACGGGAACGTTGCCGACCATGATCTGACGGCTTTGACGACGCGTGATATCACGCCACGGACGTAAGGACATGCTCTTCCCTATAGTGCCGCCGCCGCGCCACGGCAACGCCGGTAACGCCGCACTGGTCATCGCGCCAGCTTGCTCTAAAGCGGCGCGCGATGGCACGGCATTACGGTCTGGACTGGCTCCGCGTCGGCGCGTTCGCGTTGCTGATCCTCTATCACGTCGCCCTGGTGTTCGTGCCCTGGCCCTATCATGTGAAGACGGCCGATCCCGCCGACTGGATCGCGATCCCGATGATGGCGATCAATGCGTGGCGGCTGATCCTGCTGTTCGTCGTCTCGGGCTATGCCAGCCGGACGCTGCTCGCCAAGGGCGGGGGCGTCGGCGCGTTCGTCCGGTCGCGGAGCGCGCGGCTGCTGATCCCGCTGCTGTTCGGCATCGTCGTGATCGTCCCGGTACAGCCATGGATCGAACTGGCGGGGCAGCATCGGTACGCCGGCGGTTTCTGGAGCTTCTACCTCCACGATTATTTCGGTTTCTGGTCGATCGACGGGATCATCCTGCCGAACTGGCAGCATCTGTGGTTCGTCATGTATCTCTGGCTGTACACGATGCTGATCGCGATCGTCGGCGCGGCGCTGCGCGGACGCAGCCTGCAAGGCGTGTTCGACCGGCTGTTCGGCGGCGTGTGGCTGTGGATCTGGCCGAGCCTGTGGCTGATCGCGGTATCGGCCTGGCTGTTTCCCGGCGGACGCGAAACGCACGCTTTGGTCGACGACTGGCTGGCGCATGCGAGCTACTTCCCCGCCTTCCTGTTCGGATTCGCCTTTGCCGGATCGGAGAAAGGGTTCGCCAGCGTCGCGCGGATCTGGCCGTGGGCGGCAGGCGTGGCGGTGCTCGCCTATGCGACGGTCGTCGGGATCGAGGTGGCGTGGCCGGTCGACGTCGTCCCGCCCTATCCGTTCGGGCTGATCTTCTCCGCCGCGCGCGGGGTGCAGGGGTGGAGCGCGATCGTCGCGCTGATCGGGATCGCCGACCGTTACTGGAACCGCGACACGCCGTGGCGCGCGACGCTGACCGAGGCGGTGTTCCCGTTCTACATCATCCACCAGACGATCATCGTCGCCGGCGAGTGGGTGTTGCTGCCCTGGCACCTGTCCGCCGTCGTCGAATTCGCGATATTGGTGGTGGCGACGGTGATCGGGTGCTGGGCATTCTATGCGGTCGGACGCGAGGTCGGCTGGCTGCGGCCGCTGATCGGTTTGCGCAAACGCGGCCCGGTGCATCCACCGCGCACCGCGACCCTGGCGACGGAGGAACGTTGAGATGGACAATCGCTGGACCTTGCTGGTGCATGGCGGCGCGGGAATGATGACGCGCGAGCGGCTGACGCCCGAACAGGACAAGGGCACGCGCGCCGGGTTGAACGCCGCACTGGATGCGGGATCGGCGGTGCTGGCAGCCGGCGGAACGGCGCTGGACGCGGTCGCGGCGGCGGTGCGCGTGCTGGAGGACGATTCGCACTTCAATTCCGGGCGCGGGGCGGCGTTGACCTGGGATGGGGCCGCGGAACTGGATGCGGCGATCATGAACGGACGCGACCGACGCGCCGGTGCGGTGGCGGGCGTGGGCGCGACGCGCAACCCGGTCGACCTTGCCCGCGCGGTGATGGAGGATGGCGCGCACGTACTGCTGTCGGGCGCGGGGGCGGACGACTTTTCCCTGCATCGCGGCCTCGCGCAGGCGGCGGCCGACTGGTTCGTGCTGCCCGAACGCGCGGCGCAACTGGAGGAATTGAAGGCGCGCGGCGGCACGTTCGATGTCGAGATGAAGTATGGCACGGTCGGCGCGGTCGCCTGCGATGCGCACGGCCATGTCGCGGCGGCGACCTCGACCGGCGGCGTGACCGGCAAACGCTGGGGCCGGATCGGCGATTCGCCGCTGATCGGTGCCGGCACCTATGCCGACGATCGCTCGGGCGCGGTCTCCGCCACCGGATCGGGCGAATTCTTCATCCGCGCCGGCGTGGCGCACGAAATCTGCGCGCGGGTGCGGCTGACCGGCGAGCCGCTACAGGTGGCGGCGGACGCGGTGATGGCGGACGTGGCGGAGCTTGGCGGCAGCGGCGGGGTGATCGTGACCGGGCCGGAAGGCGATGCGGTGTGGAGTTTCACGACGCTCGGGATGAATCGCGGGCGCGTGACGTCCGGCGGCGAGCGGACCGTGGCGATCTATAACGACGAGTGATCCGCCCCGGCTCTCGCGCCTTCATCCCGACTCACTGCCGTCACCCTGACCTACCGTCGTCATCCTGACGACGGTCAGGATCCATCGCGCCACTTGGACGGAAGCCGATGAGGCGCGATGGATGCTGAAACAAGTTCAGCATGACGGCGAATTGGATAGTGGACAGAGAAACAAGCAGAGAAACTCGAAAGTCGAAGCGAGACACTACGGCCAGAGAGGGGAGAAGAAGATGCTACCCCGCCGCCCGTGGATCAGGCAAAGGGCACTCATGACTCGTATCCTCTCCGCGTTGTTCGCCCTCCTAGCCGTCACCCTTGCCGCCCCGGCCTCGGCCTATTGGGAATATGGCCACGAAACGGTCGGCGAGATCGCCTATCGCAACATCAGGCCCGAGACTCGGCGAGCGGTCGATGCATTGCTGCGGCAGTCGAAGCTGCTCGAGACGCAGGGCTGCCCGGCGCGGACGATCGAACAGGCGTCGGTGTGGGCGGATTGCATCAAGACGCTCGGGCCACGCTTCAGCTATGCCTATAGCTGGCACTATCAGAACGTGAACATCTGCAAGCCGTTCGACCTCAAGGGGCCGTGCAAGGACGGCAATTGCGTGTCGGCGCAGATCGAGCGCGACGTTAAGCTGCTGAAGGACAGAAAGGTGCCGGTGCGCGAGCGCGTGCAGGCGCTGGCCTTCCTGATCCATTTCGTCGGCGATCTGCATCAGCCTCTGCATGCCGGAGATCGGGGCGATCTGGGCGGCAACCAGGTGAGCGCGGCCTATGGCGATTACGCGCCGGAAAAACTGAACCTGCACTCGATCTGGGACGGTTATCTGGCGGAGCGCGCCATTTCCACCCCGCCGTCGCCGGTGCGGGTATATTCGGCGGCGGAAAAGACCGAGATGCAAGCCGGCAGCGTCGAGGATTGGAGCCGCGAAAGCTGGCAGGTAGCGCATGACGTGGCCTATGCGAGCGCGCTCGGCGGCGATGCGTGCGGGCCGGTGCCGAAGCGCGCGAAACTGGACCAGGCGACGATCGCGCGGATCGTTCCGGTGGCCAAGCTTGAGGTCGAGCGGGGCGGGCTGCGTTTGGCGAAGCTGCTGGACGAGGCGCTGCGCTGAAGAAAGGGTTTTCGCGCGAAGGCGCTAAGGCGCGAGCGAAAAGAACAAGGTTTTCTAGCGATCGGAGATCGCAAGAGCGCTTTTGTTGGGCCTTAGCAACACCCATCCGTTCGCCCTGAGCTTGTCGCAGGGCTGCCTTTCTTCGATCCGCAAAAATTATGGCACGAAGAAAGGACAGTGCTTCGACAAGCTCAGCACGAACGGGGATGGGGAAGCCCGATTTACGGGCCTTACTTTCCCTTCCCTTCCCTTACTTTCGCGCCTTCGCGAGAACCTCTACCAGCGCCACTTCCACCCACCGCGCGTGTGCCGCGCCGCAACCACCACCAGCACGATCGTGGCGACCGCGATCACCGCAAAATACGGCACCGGATGCCGTGGCATCAACGCGAAGTTCAGCCCCACCAAGACGGCGATATACCCGCCGAGCAAAGCCCAGCCCTGCCACGCAACCGGCAAACCAGCGCCGTAACCGACGCGTTTCTGTTCGAACCAGATGCCGTCTTCACTGCTCATCGTCGGTCTCCTTGTCCTTGGGCGGCCGTCCGCGCTTGGGGGTCGCGCTTTGCGCCACCTTCACGCCCCGCTTCGCCAGCGCCTCGCGCAGCAGGCATTCGAGCTGCGCATTGACGCTGCGCAGATCGGCCGCCGCCGCGCGCTCGACCGCCGCGTACAGAGCGGGATCGAGGCGCAGCGGAAAGGCCTTTTTCGCGGGCGCGCTCAAGGCAGCGGCCTATTGATACAGCGTACCCGCATTCACCACCGGCTGCGCATCGCGGTCGCCGCACAGCACGACCATCAGGTTCGAGACCATCGCCGCGCGGCGTTCGTCGTCCAGTTCGACCACGTTCTTCTCGCTGAGCAGGGTCAGCGCCATCTCGACCATTCCGACCGCGCCCTCGACCAGGGTCTGGCGCGCCGCGACCACCGCCTGCGCCTGTTGCCGCCGCAGCATCGCGCCGGCGATCTCCTGCGCATAAGCGAGATGGGTAAAGCCGCATTCGTCGACCGTCAGCCCCGCAGTCACCAATCGCGCGATCAATTCCTGGCGCAGTTCCACCCCGACCTGATCGTGGTTGCCGCGCAGCGTGACCTCCTGATGCTCGTAATCGTCATAGGGGTAGCGCGCACCGATCGTGCGCACCGCCGCCTCGATCTGCACGATCACGAACGCCTTGTAGTCGTCGATGTCGAACAGCGCCTGCGCGGTGTCGGTCACACGCCACACGACCTGCGCGGCGATCTCGATCGGATTGCCGCGCAGGTCGTTCACCTTCAGGCGTTCCGAGATCATGTTGTTGGCGCGCAGCGATACCTTCTTGCGCCCGAGCCAGGGCAACAGCCAGCGCAGGCCGGTGTTGCGATCGGTACCCTGATAGGCACCGAACAGCGTGATCGCGGTCGCCTGATTGGGTTGCTGCATGTAGAAACCGCAGGAGACGAACAGGAAGACGAGTGCGCAGACGACGATGATGGTGCCGCCGAGCGCCGGGTTCGCATCGATCAGCGCGCCGCTGCCAAGGCCGCCCAAGACGGCTGCGACCAGCACCGCCAGCATGAGATAGCCGCTCGACGTATGTGCCGGTCGCTCAGCCGAACGGGTGATCGCACGGTCCCCGGATAATCTGTCGGTCATCGATTCCCTCCCAATAATATGATATCATCTTTATATTGAGATTCGATGCGGCGCAAGGGGGTTGGATTGTTCGCTCCAACCTACCTTCCGTCATCCTGACGAAGGTCAGGATCCATCTCTCTACAAGGAAGGACTGAGGCTGTTGCGCGATGGATGCTGAAACGGGTTCAGCATGACGGCAGTGGGAGTGGCGGGTCGATGGACAACAAAAAGGGCGGTGCGCACATCGTGCACACCGCCCTCTCATGTCGCGAATAGCGATCGATCAGTTGACGACGATCGTCACCGCGCGACGGTTCTGCGCCCAGCTGGCTTCGTCGGAACCCAGCGCGATCGGGCGCTCCTTGCCGTAGCTGATCGTCGAGATGCGCGCCGGGTTCACGCCGCGAGCCGCGAGATAGTTCTTGGTCGCGTTGGCGCGGCGATCGCCGAGCGCGAGATTGTATTCGCGCGTGCCGCGCTCGTCGGCATGGCCCTCCAGCGTGACGGCCACGTTGGGATAACGCGCGAGCCATTGCGACTGGCTGTCGAGGATCTCACGCGCGCGCGGATCGATATCGTACTGGTCGAGCCCGAAATTGATCGTGTTGCTGGTGACCGAGCGTTCGAAATCGGCGCGCGAGCCGGGGCGCACGGTATCCGCGCCGGTGGCGGGCACCTGGGTGGTCTCGCCCGGTGCCGGGGGCAGCACGGCGGGCCGCTTCTTGGTGCAGGCCGCGGTGGCGAGCAATGCTGTCGCCAGCAAGAGCGTGGTGGTCAGTTTTGCCATGGTGGCATCTCCTTCGCGTTGTGCGCTTGGGTGGTGCCGCAATGTCCGACCGACATTGCGACGGGGTAAAACATTCAGGGGCGTAACGGTCCCCAGCCCGGATCGGACCCATCGAGCGGCGTCGGAATCTTGCGCTCGTTGACGCCGGTCAGGTCGACCGACCACAGATCGGCCTTGCCGCCGCCGCCCTGCCCCTGGCGATAAAAGCTCAGGACGCGGCCGTTGGGCGACCAGCTCGGGCCTTCATCCTGCCAGTCGTTGGTGAGCAGTTTCTCGCCGCCGCCGCTCGGGCTCATGATGCCGATGCGGAAATTCCCGGACAGCTTGGTAAAGGCGATCAGGTCGCCGCGCGGGCTCCACACCGGGGTGGCATAGCGCCCGCCGCCGAACGAGATGCGCTGCTGATCGGTGCCATCGGCGTTCATCGTATACAGCTGCTGCCCGCCGGAGCGGTCGCTTTCGAACACGATGCGGCGGCCGTCGGGCGAATAGCTGCCGCCGGTATCGATGCCGGGCGATTCGGTCAGGCGCTGCGGCGATCCACCCGACATGGGGACGCGGTACAGATCGGTATTGCCGGCCACCGCCATCGAGAAGAGCACCCATTTGCCGTCCGGCGAGACGCGCGGCGCGAAGGTCAGGCTGGGATTGTTGACCAGCAGACGCTGCGCGCCCGAGCCGATATCGTAGACGTAGATCGCCGGGCGTTCGTTGAGATAGCTCATATAGACGATCGACTGCTGGTTCGGGGCGAAGCGCGGCGTCAGCACGATCGACTGGCCGTTGGTCAGGAAACGGTGATTGGCACCGTCCTGGTCCATGATCGCGAGCCGCTTGATGCGCTTGCCCTTGGGGCCGGTCTCCGAGACATAGACCATGCGGCTGTCGAAATACGGGCCTTCGCCGGTCAGCTTGGCATAGACCATGTCGGCGCATTTATGGCCCGCCCGACGCCAATCGGACGGCTGCACGACGAAGCCCTGCCGCGCGAGTTCGGCGCGCGAGAAGACGTCGTAGAGATAGCAGCCGACGGTCAGCGTGCCGTCGCTATTGCCGCGCACGAAGCCCTGTACCAGCGCCGAGACATGCGCGCCGGCCCAGTAATCGAAGACGGGCGCGGTGACTTCGCCGAACTCGACGGGCTTCATCGCCTGCGCGCCGGCGGGGTTGAACAGGCCGGAATTCCTGAGATCGGTGGTGACGATCTGCGCGAGCTGCCGGCCGAGTTCATCGGTGCGACCCGCCGCCGTATCGGTCACCGCCGCCGCCGGCATCGGCGGGATGGCGATGCCGAGCGGCGCGGAGATGCCGCCGACGACGTCGACGACCAGTTCGCCGGACTGGTCCGCGCCGGCCGGCGGCGTCTGCCCCTGCGGGGCGGGTACGGGAGCCGGCGGGGTCTGGGCTTGGGCTTGGGCCGTGCCTGCCAGGCAGAGCGCGAAGGCCAGCGCCGAGAAGCGGAATTGGTGCATCATGGTCATCCTCAATCGGGCAGCTTGTAGCGCAGGCTGAAGGTTTTCCAGCCCCGGGGCACATCGTACAATTCCGGCGGCAGTCCGCGCAGGGGCGCGCAGCCCATGAAGGTGGCGATGGCGTTGCGATCGACCGCGTCGACATAGCGGCCATTCTCGGCATCCACGCCACCATGCGCGTCGGCGACGGTCGGGCGGCCGTTGAGCGATCCGTCGCGGTTGAGCTGCAGCCGGATCGTGACAATGATCCGCGACGCGCCCGGCCCCGGATTGACCTGGCGATCGGCGCAGGGCTGCACCTGCCGCTTGATCGCGGAGGCGATATCGGCGGCGGCGGCGGTATCCATCGTCGCGCCCGGCGCGGCGGGCGACGGGGCCTTCGCCTTGGTCGGTGTCGCGGACAGGCCCTTGAGCGTATCCTGGTCGAGCACGAAACCGCCCGCGCGTGGCTTCTTCGCCGCGGCGTTGGTGCCGGTGCCCTTGGCGGTGGCCGCCTGCTTGGTCGGCGCGGTGCTGGCCTTGACCGGCACGGTCTTGGGCTTGGGCGGCGTCTCGGGCTTGCTGACCGGCGGTTTCTTGGGCGGCGGCGGGGCCTTGGGCGCGGGCTTGGGGGCCGGCGCGGGTGCAGGCGCGGGCGGCTTGACCAACGCTGGCTTCGGCTCCGGCTCGGGTTCGGGCGCGGCCTCCGGCGGCGCGGCGTCCTCCGGCGGCGCGGGTTCGGGCGCACGCGACTGGGTCGGCGGTTCGACCGCCGCCGGCGCGGTGGCTTCGAGCGCGACCTTGTCGACCAGGGAAATGTCGATCGCCTTGGTGGGCGGCGGAACCGGCGCCGGTTCCGACAGGAAACCGACCGTCAGCAGCGCGAAGATCGCCACATGCCCGACGACCGCGACGGCCAGGCCGATCTTTTCCGTCCGTTCCATCAGGTGTCGCGCCCGATCACTTGGGCCCGTCTCCCACCGTCACCAGCGCCACGCGGTTGAGCCCGGCGGCGTTGAGATCGCCCATCACGCGCATCACCCGACCGTAGTCGAGCTTCTTGTCGGCACGCAGGAAGATCTGCGGCGGCTGGCCGTTCTGCGCCTTCCTGGCGATCTGCGCGAACAGGTCGGGCAGGATCGCTTCGGTCACCTCGTCCTGATCGACGAAGATCTTGCCGGTCTCGTCGAGCGAGACCTGCACCGGCTTCTGATCCTGGTCGAGCGGCTTGGCGCGGCTGTCGGGCAGGTTAACCGGCACGCCCGCCGTCAGCAGCGGCGCGGTGACCATGAAGATGATCAGCAGCACCAGCATCACGTCGACCATCGGCGTCACGTTGATGTCGGCCATCGGCGCACGCCGCCCGCGGCCGCGCTGGGAGGGAAGGTTTATCGA
Organism: Sphingomonas sp. Leaf357; assembly: GCF_001423845.1. Classification (NCBI taxonomy): domain Bacteria; kingdom Pseudomonadati; phylum Pseudomonadota; class Alphaproteobacteria; order Sphingomonadales; family Sphingomonadaceae; genus Sphingomonas; species Sphingomonas sp. Leaf357. Next base: position 25,119 of record NZ_LMPM01000001.1, read on the forward strand.
CATTATGCCGCGCTCACCGTCTGTGCTCGGATTCGAGCTGCCGGCTAAGCGTCGCGTGGAAGCCATCGGCGAAGCGGTTCAGCCCGGCCTCGATGCGGTTGATGCCGTGGCTGAAGCGATTGTACGCGATCACCGCCGGGATGGCGGCGAACAGACCGATCGCGGTGGCGAACAGGGCCTCGGCGATGCCCGGTGCCACGACCGCGAGCGAGGTGTTCTGTGCGGAGGCGATGCGCGTGAAGCTGTCCATGATGCCGATCACCGTACCGAACAGCCCGACGAACGGCGCGACCGAACCGACCGTCGCCAGCACGTTCAAGCGATCCGACATCTTGTCGATCTCGCCCGCGACCGAAGCGCCCATCGCGGTGGCCAACCGCTCGCGCGTGCCGTCGCGATCGACCGTGCCGCCGACCGTCGAGCGCCGCCATTCGGACACACCGGCGGCGAACACCTTGGCGACCGGCAGATCACTGTCGCTTTCCTTGCGGTAGAAGGCGTCGATATCGTCCGCCTTCCAGAAATCGCGCTCGAACACCGCGGCCTTGCGCCGGGTGGAGCCGATCTTCATCGCGAAGCTGACGATGATCGCCCAGGTCCAGATGCTGGCGAGCAGCAACCCGACCATCACGATCTTCACCAGGATGTTGGCGTGCAGGAACAGGCCGATCATCGACATGCTGGCAGGGTCTGTGTTCACGATTGCGTCCATCATTCTTCCGTTGTCTGTCCGGTAATATCGCCGGGGGCCATCAGCCGTTCGAACGCCGCGATCCATTCGCGCGGTTGCCGCCGCGGCCGGCCCGACGGCGCGACCAGAGCGGCCGTCACCTCGCCTTCGCTCAGTATCTCGTCACCCAGCATGACCCTCTGATGAATATCGACCGACGCGGCACGAATCTTCGTCAGGCGGCTGATAACGACCAGCGCATCGTCGAGTTTCGCCGGGCGTCGGTACCGGATCGCGAGCGCGGAGACCGCATAGGCCCCCTCGCCCGCATCGTGGAACGCACGCTGGTCGATCCCGGCCAGACGCAGGAAATCGGAGCGGCCGCGTTCCATGTAGCGCAGATAATTGGCGTGATAGACCACGCCCGACAGATCGGTGTCCTCGAAATAGACCCGCACCGGAAAACGGTGTTCCGATCCCACGAAGCGGCCTTCGGCGGGCTGATCCTGTGACGATGACGGCATCCCATAAGCCTTAGCGGACCCATGCCGGAGAAGGAACCCCGTTCGCCCCACCTGCGAAGACCTCTTGCAAGCATGTAACCTTGGGGTTACTAGTAACCTATAAGTTACATCAAAATGGGTGATTTACCATGACCGAGATCGAACAAGCCGAGCGCTCCGGACGCATCCGCGCTCGCGTCGTCATCGCGTCGGCGGCAATCTTCCTCGCGACCTTCGCCTTCAGCCAGGATGGCGGGCGCTCGGTCGATATCGTGCGGATGCTCGCCTGGGCCATCTGGAGCGCGACGTTGCTGCTGATCCTAGCCGGTGGCGGCGCCTGGGCGCGGCCGATGGGCGTGCGGCGGCTGATGAACGACGAGGTGACGCGCGCCAATCGCCAGAGCAGCCTCGCCGTCGGATTCTGGGTGGCGATGGGTACCGCGGCCGTCCTATTCGTCGCCGATCGCTACGAGCCGTTCCCGGCGCAGGAGGCGGCACGGATGATCCTCACCTTCGGCATAGCGGCGGCTTTGCTCCGCTTCGGCCTGCTCGAACGGCGCGCATATTCGGCATGAGCGAGCGCCTGGCCAACAGCCTGAAGGACGAACGCGCGCGGCTGAACCTGACCCAGGCGGATCTGGCCACCCTGGTCGGGGTCAGCCGCAAGACGATCAATACGGTGGAGAACGAGGTGTTCGTGCCCTCCGCCCTGCTCGCGCTGAAACTGGCAGCGGCGCTGGGCAAGCCGGTGGAGGCGGTTTTCCGGGTGGAGTATGGTTGACGGCGCATAAGCCGAATCGCGGCGGCGTCCGTGGACATCGCAGATCAAGTCTTGGTCGCAAGCACCGTGATCGCCGGATATATAGAGCGCGCCTTAGCCGCGAATTTCGCATCGCAGGTCGCGAGGTCGCAATCGAGATCCATGGCCAACGCCAGATAAAAACAGTCCGCAATCGGATGGCCAAGCGCGATCGCCAAGCGTCCTGCACGTTCCATATCCGCAGGCGTCATCGGATGCAGCGACAGCAATCCATCGCGTACGGCCTTTGCCCATGCAGAGAGCGCATGCTCCGCCGCCTCGGCGGGCATCTCCCCCATGTTCGCACGACGCACGATGGCACTGCCGACTTCGCTCAACACAAGATCGGGAGCGACGAGGTCGTCGGGATAGCTATCGACGAAATCCAGCGCCGCCGCACTGCCCTCTTCCCAACTGATCGTCCTGACGATCAGACTCGCATCGACGACGATCATTACTCGTCGCGGATGTCACGAATCAATTGTGTACTATCGGAAAGATAGCCGTGCTTTGCCACCATCTCGTCATGAAACGTGCGGAGATCGCCGACAATCTCGGATCGGCTGCGCAATCTTTCACCGAGCACCTGCCGCGCCTCGGCCTCGATCGACCGATTGTTCGCCTTGGCGCGCATACGCAGGCGCTCGTAGATTTGATCGTCGAGTTGCCGGATGGTGAGCGTCGCCATATGCCGGATATGCTACGCTGCCAGCAAAATGCAAGCATCACGCCGCACGCTTCTCCAGCGCGTGCGCGGCCTCGGCCATCAATGTGGCGATGATCTCGGCGATCGGCTCTTCCTTGGTGACCATGCCGACCGACTGGCCGGCCATCAGCGATCCGCTCTCGACGTCGCCGTCGATCACCGCGCGGCGGAGCGCGCCGGCCCAATAATGTTCGATCTGCAATTGCGCCTCGCCCATCGCCACGGCACCTTCGTCCAGCGCCTGTGCGACCTCGCGCTGCTTGGCGGTGAAGAGTTCGCTCGACGCGTTCTTCAATGCGCGCACGGGGATGACCGGTAGGCGCGGATCGATCTGCACGCTGGCGATCGCATCGCGGGCCGAGGCGCGGATGAACGCCTTCTTGAAATTGGCGTGCGCGATGCTTTCGGTCGCGCAGACGAAACGCGTGCCGAGTTGCACGCCCGCCGCGCCCATATCGAGGTAACCGGCGATCGCCTCGCCCCGACCGATCCCGCCGGCGACGAACACCGGCACCTGATCGGCGACTTCGGGCAGGATCTCCTGCGCCAGCACCGAGGTCGAGACCGGACCGATATGCCCGCCCGCCTCCATGCCCTCGACCACCAGCGCGTCGACGCCGGAACGGATCAGTTTCTTGGCGAGGCTGAGTGCGGGGGCGAAGCAGATCACCTTGGCCCCGGTTTCCTTGATCGCCTCGAGCGAGCCCTTGGGCGGCAGGCCGCCGGCGAGCACGACATGCGTCACCCGGTGCTTCGCACACACCGCGATCAGATCAAACAATTGCGGATGCATGGTGATGAGATTGACGCCGAACGGCTTGCTCGTCAGCGTCCTGGTCGCGGCGATCTCGGCATCGAGCAGTTCGGGCGTCATCGCCCCGCACGCGATCAGGCCGAAGCCGCCGGCATTGGACATCGCCGAGACGAGGTGGCGCTCGCTGACCCAAGACATCGCGCCGCACAGAATCGCGACCTCGCTGCCGAGAAATTCGATGCCGCGCGCCATGCGCCGGGCCAGACGCTCGGCGCCGATGGAGGATGTTTCGTTCATGCGCTGCGCCTTAGAAGTTTGATGACGTGAGGTTGAACCGCAGCCTCGGTCGTTCCCGCGAAGGCGGGAACCGATAGCAGCTGCTCTTATGAGATTCACTCAGTTCAGCCAGCATGGATTCCCGCCTTCGCGGGAATGACGATGTAAGGAAAGTCAGGATGCAAGCAAAGTCATCCTGTTATACTGCAATTCCGAGGCGGATGGAAAGGCTCAGGCCGCGTCCTCGGCATCCAGTCCGTAGGCCGTGTGCAGCACGCGGACCGCCAGTTCGGTCTCGTCCTCGTGGATCAGCACCGAGACCTTGATCTCGGAGGTGGTGATGACCTGGATGTTGATGCCGCGCGCGCCGAGCGTCTCGAACATCGTCGCGGCGACGCCGGCATGGCTGCGCATGCCCACGCCGACCACCGAAATCTTGGCGACGCGCGTATCGTGGAACAGCTCGGCATGGCCGATCTTGTCCTGCGCCTTGCCCAGCACTTCCAGACTGCGCGCCAGATCGGCGGCGGGCACCGTGAAGGTCACGTCGGTCGATCCGGTCGAATGCGCGACGTTCTGCACGATCATGTCGACGTTGATGCTGGCATCGGCCAGCGGCGTGAAGATCGCGCCGACCGCGCCGGGCTTGTCCGGCACGCTGGTCAGCGTGATCTTCGCTTCGTTCTTGTCGTGCGCGATGCCGGTGATCAGCTGCCGTTCCACGTCTGTAATCTCCTCTTCCCCCACGATCATCGTGCCGGGCAATGTATCCGCCATCGGGGCGTCGGCGTCGGTGAACGACGACAGCACCTGGACGCGGACCTGTTCCTTCATCGCGAGGCCCACCGAGCGCGTCTGGAGCACCTTGGCCCCCACGCTCGCCAGTTCCAGCATTTCCTCGTACGTCACGCGCTTCAGTTTCCGGGCACGCGGCACGATGCGCGGATCGGTGGTGTAGACGCCGTCCACGTCGGTGTAGATATCGCAGCGGTCGGCCTTCATCGCCGCCGCCATCGCCACCGCGGACGTATCGGAACCGCCGCGCCCCAACGTCGTCACGCGCTCGCCCGCCGCCACGCCCTGGAAGCCCGGGATCACCGCTACCTCGCCGCGTTCCAGCGAAGCGACCAGCCCGGTCGTATCGATATCCGCGATCCGCGCCGAGGCATGGCCATCCGACGTGCGGATCGGCAATTGCCAGCCCATCCAGCTGCGCGCCGTCACGCCGACCGCCTGGAGCGCGATCGCCAGCAGGCCGCTGGTGATCTGCTCGCCGGCCGAGACGACGACGTCATATTCGCGCGGATCGTAGAGCGAGGACGCCTCGCGGCAGAAATTGACCAGCCGATCGGTCTCGCCGGCCATCGCCGATACGACCACCGCGACCTGGTTGCCGGCCTCGACCTCGCGCTTCACGCGCAGCGCCACGCTGCGGATGCGCTCGATACCGGCCATCGATGTGCCGCCGAATTTCATCACGATACGGGACATGGTTTGTGGTTATGTCCTTTTGGCTTGGAGGGCGTGCTGATAGAAACGCCGCATGACGATGGCAAGCGCACCCGTAACGATACCCGAAACGACGATCGATGCCGCCGAGGCGGCGCATTTCGGCAAGATGGCCGCCGACTGGTGGGATCCGAAGGGATCGTCGGCGATGCTGCACAGGCTGAACCCGGTACGGCTAGGCTATCTGCGCGAGCGGATCGACGCGCATTGGCGTGGCGACGATACCGGCTTCACCCCGCTGACGGGCAAGCGCGCGCTGGATGTCGGGTGCGGCGCGGGGCTGCTGTGCGAGCCGCTGGCGCGGATGGGCGCGGCAGTGACCGGACTGGACGCGGCACCGGAAAACATCGCGGCGGCGCGGGCGCATTGCATCCGATCGGGGCTGACGATCGATTATCGCGTCGGAAGCGTCGAGGGCCTGGGTGCCGAGCGGTTCGATCTCGTCACGTCGCTCGAGGTGATCGAGCATGTCAGCGATCCGGGTGCGTTCGTCCGCGGGCTGGCGAGCGCGCTGGCCGAAGACGGCCTGCTGGTGATCTCCACCCCGAACCGCACCGCGCTGTCGCGGCTCGCGATGATCGGCATCGGCGAGACGCTGGGCGGCATTCCGCGCGGCACGCACGACTGGGACAAGTTCCTGACGCCGGACGAACTGACCCCATTGGTCGAGGCCGCCGGATTGCGGGTGATCGACACGCGTGGCCTGGGATTCTCGCTGGCGAAGGGCTTCGTGCTGAGCGACGATACCAAGCTGGATTATTTCCTGACCGCGGTGCGCACGTAGTTCGTCCCCGCTGCGGGGAGCAACCTCATGCCATCACGTTGCGTCCGCGGGGTACCGTCGCCGTATGGCCGATCGTCGCGCCCGCCGACTTCGTCTTCACGCTCCCCGACATCAGCCAGTCGTTCGTCACCCGCTCCGGCGTGATCGTCAGCGCCATATAGCCGCGCTGCGACACGTCGCACCATTTCAGTTCCGGATTGGCGCGCACCAGGCTGGCCGCGACCCGCTTCGGATCGGCGGCCAGCGCGCCTTCATATCCCGAGGAGGTCACCGCGTGACCGGCGAATTCGACACCCGCCGCACGGCCGTCCTGCGCCAGATCATAGGCCCAGGCATTATGGCTGTCGCCCGAGATGACGACGAGGTTCGCCGCCGCGCCTTGCGCGCCTTTCAGGAACCGCGCGCGGGCGGCGGGGTAGCCGCCCCAGCTGTCGTAATTGTTCGGCAGGCCCGCTTTGGCCGCGGTCAGGCCGCCTAGCACATAGCTTTTGGTGCGCGCCGACGCGTCTGGCGCGATCCAGCCGAGCGCATCGGGCGGCGTCATCGTGTTGCCCATGATCGTGCCGAAGCCGACCACCTGCCATGTCCGCCCCGCCTTGACCGAGGCGCGCAGGGCATGGTCGAGCCAATATTCCTGCTGCGACCCCATCATCGTCGCGCCCGGATCCAGCCACGCGCCATCGCGGAACGTGGCCAGAGCGGCAGCGGGATCCTTGTCCTTGAGCAGGGCCGCGACGTCCGGCTGCCTGGTCCGCGCGAGCAGGCGCGTTTCGGTGCGGAACACGGTCGCCAGGCCGCCGATGTCATAGGCCTTCCACGGTTCGTCCGACACCGGCATCCATTCGCGATACGCCTGCATCGATGCCGCGCGGCGGGCATTCCAGTCGCCTTCGTCGGCGCTGTGATTCTCCGCGCCGCCTTCCCAGCTGTCGTTCGCCGATTCGTGATCGTCCCATTGCACGACCATCGGGAACCGCCGGTGCAGCGCCTGAAGATCGGGATCGGCGCGGTAGCTGCCATAGCGCAGGCGGTAATCGGCAAGGTGCAGCAATTCGTTGCGCGGCTCGGGAAGGCGCCCGGCCACACTGTCCTTGAGCGTGGGATAAACGTCCGGTTTGTATTCGTACAGATAGTCGCCGAGATGGATCGTCAGGTCGAGATCGTCGCGCGCGGCAGCATGGGCGTAGGCGTTGAAATAGCCAAAGGCGAGATTCGAGCAGGAGAAGATCGCGGCGCGAAACCGATCGACCTGCCCCTCGGGCAGAGTCTTCGTCCGCCCGACCGGCGAGCGCGTGCCGTCCGGCGCGATGAAGCGGTAACGATAGTCCGTACCAGGCCTGAGGCCGGCGACGGTGATCTTGGCGGTATGATCGCGCCACGGCCCGGTGATCTGCACGCCGCCGGCCGCGACCGCGCTGAAATCGTCATGCTCCGACAGCTCGACCTTCAGCTCCACCGCGCCGCCATCGGCGGGGACGTAGCGCGTCCATAACAGCATCGAATCGCTCGCCGGTTCGCCGCTCGCCACGGCATGCGTGAAGCCGCGCGCACCGGCGACGCTCAGCGCCTGCGTAAAGCCCGGCACCGCAAAGGCACCGAGGCCGAGCGTGCCGGTCATCAACAGGGAACGGCGATCGAAGGTAAACTGCATGCGCTTGGCCTATCGGTTAAGCTGCCCCGTTGCGCCGCTTATATGGCGTCCGCATGACAGGCGACGCGACGAAAGCGCTCGACTTGGCCCGGCACCGTGGAGAAAGGGGCGCATGGATCGCCGCCGCCCGACACCCCTCGCCTGCCTCGCGCTGCTGACGCTGGCGTTCGTCGCGCTCGCTCTGATCCGCCCGCTCGACCATGACGAGAGCCAATATGTCGCGGCGGCGGTGCTGACGGCGCACGGGCATCTGCCCTATCGCGACTTCGCCTATCTGCAGACGCCGCTGCAGCCGTTCCTGTTCGCGCCGTTCGCGTGGGTCTTCGGCGGGCTGGTCTGGCCCGGGTTGCGAATCGTCAACGCGCTGCTCGGAGTGGTCGCGGTGGCGGGCGTCTACCGCGCGGCGCGTGAGGGTGGTGCGCGGCAAACGGTAGCGCTGCTCGCCTGCGCGCTGTTCGCATGTTGCGACATCCTGCTGTTCAGCATCGGTACCGCACGCAACGATGCCCTGCCCGTCGCCTTGCTGGCCAGCGCGCTGCCGCTGGTGATCCGCGCCGCGAACGGGCATGGCACGATCCTGGGGGCGGTGCTCGCCGGACTGCTGCTCGCCAGCGCGGCGGCGACGAAGATCTCCTATGCGCTTCCAGCACTCGCCTATGGACTCTACGCCTTGTACGATCGCCGTCATCGCCCGTTGTGGCTGGTGGCGGGCGCGCTGCCGGCCATCGTGTTCGTGATCGCGATGATGCTGCGCGCGCCAGACGGATTCTTCTTCGGCGTGGTCGATTTCCCTTCGCGTGCGCCGGACGAATATTATCGCAGCATCGGCAAAGCGTGGAAGCTCAGCTGGTGGGCCAAGCTGCTCGACCTGCTGAAATTCCTCGCGCTCGGCCCGGCGCTGCTGTGCCTGGCACTGGCGAGTCGCTTCCGCTGGCGCGCCAAGGGTGGACGGGCGATCGACTGGATGATGTGGGCGGGATTGGTCGCCGCGTTGCTGCCCTGGCCAACCTGGCGGCAATATCTACTGCCGCTGCTGCCGCCCTTGTTCGTGCGTCTCGCGATCGGCTGGCAAGCGGTGTGGCCGGGGCGGCAGGCGCGGATGGCTCTGGTGGTCTTCGCCTGTGCCGGTCTCGCGCCCTCGATCGAAGCGGCGATCCGCGCGATGCCCGGCGTGCCGATGGTCGCGGCGATGCGGCAGGGCTCGGCGATTCGTGCGGCGATGGATGCGGCGAGCGTCATCGGTCCGGTCGCGACGCTGTCGCCGCAATTCCTGCCCGCCACCGGGCGCTTGCCCGATACGCGCTTCGCCACCGGGCCATTCTATTTTCGCAGCCATCGCCTGCTGAACGCCAATCAGGAACAGGCAAACGGGGTGATCGCACAGGGCACGATCGGCATCCATTTCCGCGATCCGCCCGCCGCGATCCTGACCGGCGGCGAGGGGGCATGGACCAGCGGCGACGCGGCACTCGACGGCGCGCTGGCCGACTGGGCGAGACGTAACGGCTGGCGGGAGGTGCCGGTGCCGGGCGGTCCATTCCGCCTTTATCTCAGGCCGCGTTGAGGCTCCGTCCGGCGCGCTTCCGCTCGATCAGGTCGGCATAATAGGCCATCAGATCCTCGGTATGTTCGCGATCGCTGCGCACCCGGCCAGCGGCGACATAGGCGGCGCGGCGCAGCATCGGCTGGTCGCGCGCAAACAGGCGACGGATCGCGGCGGCACAAGCGCCGGGATCGCGCGAGGCGTAGAGTTCGCAAGTCAGCGGATCGGCGATTTCCGCCACGCCGCCGGTATCGGGCGCGATCAGAGGCAAGCCTGCCGCCATCGCCTCCGATGCGACCAGCCCGAACGGCTCGGCCTCCGATCCGTGGATCAGCGCGTCGCAACTCGCCATGATCCGCGCGAGCCGTTCGCGATCATAGACCGGCTGGAACATGCGGATGTGCGGCGAGCCGGCGATGCGCCGGTCGATCTTCTTGCTGGCGACTCCGGTGCCGAGCAGGATCATGCCCACCGGCACATGCTGCCCCGCCTGCACGACCGCGTCGGTGACGAGATCCCAGCGCTTTTCGGGGTGATGCCGCCCGAGACCCAACAGCAAATGCCCGTGCGGCGGCAGGTCGCATTGCTTGAGCAGCGCCGTGCGCAGAGTCTCGCTGCGGTAATCGGGCGAGAAATGGCCGCGTTCGATGCCCAGCGGCATGGCCTTGTCGATATGCACGCCGCGCGCGCCCAGGCGTTTCTCCAGCGCGGGGCCGTTGGTGACGACGGCATCGTATTTGTCCAGGAAGCGGCTGAGGTAGCGGCTGTACCAGGCGAACGCGCGTTCGATCCGCTCCTGCGGGGCCAGCCCTTCGAACCAGCGCAGCGCATAGGCCGAGACGTTGTCGTTGTGCATGAAGAACACGCGCACCGGATCGTACCCGGGCTGAGGCTGCCATTTGCCGACGATCCAGGCCGGGCGCCACGGCGACGACGTCTCGACCAGATCGGGCTTGAGATCGTCGAGCAACCGCGTGATCGGCGTGGCATCCCAGAACAGGCCGTAATTCTTGTCGAACGGCAGGCGCGACGCCTTGACGTAGATGATCCGCCCGCCGCCGGGGCGTTCCTCGATCTTGTCCTCGCGCCCCGCCGCGATGACGATCAGTTCGTGCCCCAGATCGGACATGAGGCCCATCTTGCGATCGATATAGGTGCGCACCCCGCCGCCGGTCGGCGAATAGAATTCGTTGACGTCGACGATGCGCATCGGATCAATCCGCCTTGATGGGAGAAAAGCCGCCGAAGCCGCGTAGATATTGCGCGCGGATCGTGGTGGTGACGGTTCCGGCCGGCACATCGATCACCGCCTGGGCCAGTTTCGGCTTCGCGCGCCCGAGCCGCTGGTTGCTGGGGAAGCCCGCACCGTCGGACCAGAAGTTGAACTTGTTCCGGCCGTCGCGATTGTGCGTGAACAGCAATGCGTAGCGCCCCGGGCGCGGCACGCGGATACACATCGCGATATCGCCCGACGCCGGAATGTCGGCGGTGACGCGGTGGAAAACCTTGCCCTGACGGACCAGATCGTGATCGTCCTTTAGGAAATCCTCTTCGGTCGCGGGATAGAGTTCCAGCTTCAGGTCGCCGGTGCGATCCTTCAGCCCGACCACATTGACGCGGATCGCCGGGCCGCCGGTGGAACAGGCGGCCGCATCGCCGCCCAGCACGCGCGGCTGTGCCCAGGCGATCGTCGGGAAGCCGGCCGCAAGAATCGCGGCCACCACAACAGACTTCATCCCTTCTTCCTCGTCACCAGACCGTGCAGACCGAACATCGCGATCAGCACCACGTGGAACAGCAATTGCATGGCGGCGGTGAGCGCGACCAGTTCCGACAATTCCTGATCCTGCCCGATGATCAGGATCGCAAAGTTGGCGAAAAGCAGGTCTTTGTTGGGCACGAGCGGCAGGCGCGACACCAGCAGACGCGCCGCGGCCAGGAACAGCCACATGCCGACCGGCACGGTGGGCAGTGCGTAATGCCATGCGAACGCGATGAAGGTCGAGCCCGCGATCAGGCGCAGGCAGTGGATCGAGAAGATCCACCACAAGGTGCGCCGCGCGAGCGAGAAGACGCGCTTGGAGAAGATCAGGAACGGCAGCGACGTGCACATCACGATCACGATCGATCCGATTACTTCCTTCAGATATCCCGCCGCACTGAGCAATTGATAGCCGAGCGGAACGACGATCGCGAACAGCGCCAGCGTGATCGTGTTGCCGGCGATGGCGGAGAGGATGCTGACATCCTTCACGGCGCCGAACGGCGCGGCGACCATCCGCGCCTTGCTGCGTGCCCAGGCGTAGAAATAGGCCTCGCCCGAATATCCGAACACCACCTCGTTCGCGATGCGCTTCTTGATCAGCGCGATCATCCCGCCGACGAACGGGATGCCCCAGAGCCGCCGGAAGATGATCCAGTCGCCGGTCGGTGCCGAGAAATACAGCAAGGTGAAGGCGATGTAGAAGGCCGGGCTGGTCGGCACCGCGCGGTGCAGGCCAGCCAGGCCCGATCCAAGCAATTCGCGCCCCAGCCCGACGACCATCGCGATCGTCAGCAGCCCGCCGATGATCATCGGCCAACGGCTGCGCATCTGCTTGAGCGGTTCCAGCCCGGCGATATCGGGCGCGAGCGGAATCGGACCATCGATAATCGTGGCGTTCATCGAGCTTCCGGTTTTCGGGGTGTCCACCTGGCGAAAATTGTCCGCTGTTGCCGCGCAGTCCGTTGCGGCTAGTCGCGCGCCATAACCGCAGTGTTGCCATGCTGCAACAAATCTGCGGCCAAGCGATATATTGTACGGCAGGGCGAAGGTGCTTCCCTCCGCGGCCCATCGCGGCCTAGGGGCGGGCCGACCGCATGACCAGCCCCGCCCGCCCCCCGACCGCCGAGCACATCCTGACCTATGCCGAATCGTGGCGCGGCGGTGGCGTGGAGCGCGTGCAACTCCGACTCGCGCGCGGGTGGATCGCGGCAGGGCGGCGGGTGACGCTGGTGATCGGCGACGCCAGCGGGCCGCTGGCAGACGAAGTGCCCGCGGGCGTGGAGATCGTGGCGCTCGGATCGCGTGGGCTGGCGCGACTGGCGCTCAGGCTGCCGCACATCGTCGCGGCGCGGCGGCCCGATCTGATCTTCTGTCCGGGCAATCATTATACCGGCGTGGCGGGCTGGCTGCGCCTGAAACTGGGCCGGGCCTGTCCGCCGATCGCCGCGAAGGTATCGAACGCGCTGGCGCGGTCGGACCAGGTCGTTCCGGTGTCCCTGATCTACCGGCGCTGGCTGCGATGGCACCGGCATTTCCTCTCACAACTGGTCGCGATGACGCCGGGCATGGCGGACGAGGTCGCCCGCGCGATGGCGGTGCCGCGCGCGGCGGTCGCGGTGATCGCCAACCCGCCCGCAATGCCGATTCCCGGCGCCGCCGTGCCCGATCTTCCGGCGGGGCGCTTCCTGCTCGGCGTCGGGCGGCTGGTGGCGCAAAAACGCTGGGACCGGTTGATCGCCGCGTTGCCGTCGCTGGCGGACCCCGACGTGCGGCTGGTGATCCTGGGCGAGGGCAGCGCGCGGGCCGCGCTGACGGCGCAGATCGCCACGCTCGGTCTGGCAGAGCGCGTCACGTTGCCCGGCCACGCTCCGGATCCCCTGCCGGCGATCGCGCGCGCGGCGGCGGTGGTGCTGGTGTCGGATTTCGAAGGTGTGCCGGGCGTGCTGCGCGAGGCGCTGGCTTCGGGCACGCCGGTGGTGACGACCGAATCGAGCGTGGCGGTGCGCGAGATCGTGTCCGGGCCGGAACTAGGGACGATCGTGGCGGCGGACGATCCGACCGCGCTGGTGGCGGCGCTCGATCACTGGCTGACCCCGGGGCGCGTGCGGCCGGCAGCGGTGGCCCAGCCCGGGGAAGACGCGGCGGACGAGTATCTTGCGCTGTTCGATCGGCTCGTGAGGCTCGGAAGAAGTGGGGACCCGCACGAAGACACGAAAAGGCGAAGCGAGACCTAGCGATTTGCCTTCGGCGGATTTCGCGGCTCTGCGGTCACCCTTCGCGGCTTCGTGTCTTCGTGCGAGCCAACCTTTATAGCGGCTTCACACGATCGGGATGCGCCGCCGCGAAAGCGGGCATGTCCGCGCATGCCGCATCCGCCGCCGCGAGTTTCGGCCACGCCGAAACGTCCATCCCGAAGCGTCGCGCATTGTACATCTGCGGCACCAGACAGACGTCGGACAGATCCGGCGTCGCCCCGCCGAGGAATGGTCCGTCGCCCGTCGCCATCGCCTCCAGCGCATCGAGCCCAACATCGACCCAATGGCGATACCACTCGTCCTTTGCCGGCTGGTCGGCACCGAACTGCTGCTCCAGCCGCTTGAGCACGCGCAGATTGTCGATCGGATGGATATCGGCGACGATCACCAGCGCCCGGGCCAGCACCTGCGCGCGCGCCACCGGATCGCGCGGCACCATCGGCGGATCGGGCCAGGTCGCGTCGAGATAGTCGATGATCGCCAGGCTCTGCGTCAGCATCACGCCGTCCACGGCCAGCGTCGGCACCAGGCCCTGCGGGTTGCGCGCGCGATTCTCTGGTCCCGCCTGCTCCGCCGCGAGCAGGTTCACCGCGACGCTTTCATGCTCTACGCCCTTGAGGTTGAGCACGATCCGCACGCGATAGGCGGCAGACGAGCGCCAGTAGTCGTAGAGGCGGATCACGCCGGACGGATCATGCGGCGGGGGCCTCGTCGTCCTCGGCGCGCTCGGAACTGCGCTCCAGCGCCACCTTGATCATCGCGGTCATCGGATCGGCCAGCGCCAGCCCCAGAATGCCGAACAGGGTACTCGCCAGAATCTGCGCGCCGAGCGTCAGCGCCGGGGGCAGATCGACGGTCTTCTTGGCCACCATCGGGATCACGACATAGCCGTCGAACGTCTGCACGACGAAATAGGTCGCCAGCGCGGCGATGCCTGTGTCGGCGCCGGCGCTGAAGCCCACCGCCGTCATCAGCACGCCGGTGATGAACGCGCCGACATTGGGGATGAATGCCAGGATCGCGGCGATGATGCCCAGCACCATGGCCATCGGCACGCCGAAGAACCACAGGATCAGGAACGTCAGCACGCCCTCCAACGCCATGCCGAGCAGACGCCCGGCGAGTAGGCGGCGCATCGTCACGCCCATGCGCTGCATCGTCAGCGCGAATTCGGCGCGGTTGGCCTCGGGGATCATCCATTGCAGCCCGCGATCGTAGAGCCTCGGCTCCATCGCGATGAACAGGCCGAGCACGAGGATCATGAACAGGCTGGTCAGCGCGCCGAGAGCGATGCCGAGATACGAGCCGATCTTGCCGACCGACCCCAGCGCCTGTTGCGCGATGCTGCTGAGATCCGATTTGCCCGGCATGATGCCCATGCTGGCCAGCCAGCCCGACACCTTGTCGAACTGCCCCTCCAGCGTCGCGCGAAGCTGGGTGAATTGCTGCGCGACCTGCACCCCGGTCAGGTAGAAGGTGCCAAGCAGGAAGGCGACCGTCAGCAGGACGACGATCGTCAGCCGCCAGCCGCGCCCGATCTTCAGCACCTTGCCGAGCAGGCGCACGCCGCCGTCGAGCATCGCGGCGAAGACCAGGCCGGCGAAGATGATCAGCAGCGGCTGGACCAGCAGCACGATCAGAGCGATCGCGCAGGCGATGCCGAACCACACGCTGGCCTTCTTGATTTCAGCACGGACGGCGGGATCGCGGACCTCGTTGGGGCTCGCGCCCGAGATCACCTGCACCTTGTCGTCGGCTGAATTCACTTCGCGGTCTCCTGCGGATGCAGCGAATTGCCCGCGCGCCCGGAGCGCAGAGCGCCCCACCAGGTCAGCGGGTTCCACGACGCGGTGCCGTCGAGCGAGAAGGTGATGAATTCGGCGCGCCCGCCGACATATTCCCACGGCACCGCGCCGCCGAGGCCGAGATCCGGCTCACCCAGCGGGAAGCGACTGTCCGAACTACGATCGCGATTGTCGCCCATCAGGAAGACGTGGCCCGCCGGAATCGTGATCGGTCCGTAATTGTCGCCGGGGCTGTAGCCGAGATCGACCGTGTCGTAGCGGCGGCCGTTGGGCAGCGTCTCGGTAACGATGGGCAGGCGGCAATATTGCCTGCCGTCGGCCGCGGTTTCCAGCGCGCCGGGATATTCGTTGTCGGTGCACGGCAGATTGGCATCGACCGGCACCAGCACATCGTGGATCGGCCCGCGCTGCACCGCCTTGCCGTTGATGTAGAGCACGCCGCCGCGCACCTGCAGCCGATCGCCGGGCAGGCCGATCAGGCGCTTGATGTAATCGGTGTTGCGGCCCGGCGGGGTGACGATCACCACGTCGCCGCGGATCGGCAGGCGGCCGAACAGGCGGCCATGGACGAAGGGCAGTTGCACGCCCCAGCTTTCCTCCGGCTGGTGCAGCACCAGCCCGCGGAAGATCGCCGCCGGATTGGGAATCGTCGGCGAGATGAACGACCAGCCATAGGGATATTTCGTCACCACCAGCCGATCGCCGGTGCGCAGGATCGGCATCATTGACTCGGACGGGATGTAGAACGGCTTGGCGATGAAGCTGTGGAAGCCGAGCACGGCGAGGATCAGCCACAGGATGCCCTTCACCTCTTCCCACCAAACCGATTTCGTGGCCTTGGAAGTCGGGGCGGTCGCCGGACCGGAATTGGCCGTTTCGGGGGCCATTTCGGGTTCGCCCAGCACCGGAGTCTCGGCCGTCATTCGGTATCCTCAATCGGTCGGGATGGCCTCGATGATCACGAAGGCCTGCGCCCAGGGATGATCGTCGGTCATCGTCAGATGTACGCGCGCGGCGTGGCCGTCCGGTGTCAACGCGTCAAGCCTCGCCTTGGCCCCGCCGGTCAGCAGCAAAGTCGGCGCGCCGGACTTCGCGTTGACCACGCCGATGTCCTTCATGAACACGCCGGCGCGAAAGCCGGTGCCGACCGCCTTCGAAAACGCCTCCTTGGCGGCGAAGCGCTTGGCCAGCGTGCCCGCCTTGGTGAACGGCCGGCGCGCAGCCTTGGCGCGTTCGGTTTCGGTGAACACGCGATTCTCGAACCGCTCGCCGAACCGGTCGAGCGACGCCTGGATACGCTCGATATTGCACAGGTCGGAGCCGAGGCCGATGATCACCGTGCCGCATCCATCGCGGCACGCATGAGCCGAACCGCCTCGCCCAACCCCACGAACATCGCCTCGCCGATCAGGAAATGTCCGATGTTCAATTCCCGCACCTGCGGGATCGCCGCGATCGGAGCGACATTGTCATAGGTCAGGCCGTGCCCGGCATGCACCTCGATGCCGTTCTTCGCCGCCAGCGCGGCGGCATCGGCGAGGCGGCGCAGTTCCACCGCGCGCGCTTCGCCGTCCAGTTCGGCATAACGCCCGGTGTGCAATTCGACGACCGGCGCGCCGAGCCGGAGCGCCGCCTCGATTTGCCGCGCATCGGGTTCGATGAACAACGAGACGCGGATGTTCGCGCCTTTCAGTTCGGACACCAGGGGCGCGAGGCGGTTATGCTGCCCGGCTGCATCCAGCCCGCCCTCGGTGGTCAGTTCCTCGCGCTTTTCCGGCACGATGCACGCGGCATGCGGGCGATGGCGCAGCGCGATGGCGAGCATTTCGGCGGTCGCCGCCATCTCCAGATTAAGCGGGATGGTCAGCTGTTCCGACAGGCGCGCGATATCGTCGTCGGTGATGTGCCGCCGATCCTCGCGCAGATGCGCCGTGATCCCGTCCGCCCCGGCCTCCGCCGCCAGCAGCGCGGCCCGCACCGGATCGGGATATCCCGCCCCCCGCGCATTGCGCACCGTGGCGACGTGATCGATGTTGACTCCGAGGCGAAGGATGTCGGTCATGTCCGTGCTCCTGTGCCGGCGAACCAGGCGAGTGCCGCCGCCGAGCCAAGTCCCGCCACGGCCTGCATCGCCCGGCCGCCCGGCGGGAGCAGCAGGGCGGCGGCGTCGAGCGCGGTCATCACGCCGGCCAACCGCAGATAGCGTTCACCGCCGCCGGCCCACCACAGGCCGACGAAATGCACGCCGACGAGTATGCCGACCACCGGCAAAAGATAGCCCGTCAGGCCGAGCCGGATCAGCACGATCTGGGCGAACGCGATCGCGGCGAACTCGGCCACTACCGCGACCCAATAGCGATTCATCCGGAACAGACCAGTGCGCGGTTCGTGCATCCGCCAGGCGCGCCACGCCAGCACGGCGATCGCCGCCAGTCCGGCAGCGGCGATCGAATAGTACCAGGGGGCGGGCAACGCGGCCGCACCGACCAGCAGCCACAGGACCGCAAATCCAAGTCCGATCGCTCGCCCGGTGAACGCGCTCATGAACAGGCCGCCGCGCTGAGCAGGTCGTAGGTAAAGCCCTTGCCCTCCCACACCTCGCCGAACCGGAAATCGTCGGACGATCGGTTGGCGAAGACGATCACGACCAAGTCGTCCTCGGGAAAGATGAAGTTGCGCGTCTGCACCCCGCCGATCTCGCCGTCGCGCTGCACGATCCGCTTCGGTTTCGCACAGCCTTTGAGTTGGCCGGGGAACACCCATTGGCCGAGCGCCTGATAGCTGCCGTTGCCTTCAGGCTTCCACAGCTCCTCACGGGTGACAGGCGAAAGAATTTTGCCCGTCATCAGCGCACGATCGAAGTCGAACACGGAATGCGCCGTACCGATCAGCCCACCTGCGAAACCAAAGGCGGCCAATTCATAGTGCGGCTCGGCCTTGCCCGAAACGAACCCGGGCATAGCCATCTCGCCTGGCCGCGCCATCGCCATGCCTTTCGGCCATAGGCCCGACATGTCGTCCGAGTCGCCGACGAGGGCGGCCCCGGCAACGATATAATCGCAGTTATTGTAGCTGAACGGACTGTTCGGCACTGCCGGCTTGGAAATGCAGTACGCTAGATCGGGCACCGGCTTGAGGTAAAAGTCTGGAACGCCGCCTGGCGACTTCGGCGTATCGTCGGCATTGGCCAAGCCACTGTGATGCGTCAGCAACTGGCGAACCGACACCCCGCCGAACGATGGCCTGTCGAGCGTCTCACCCAGCGGCATATCCATCGCTCCCGGTCGTGCGGCAGGTGTCGCGTAAGACGCAACCAGATAGGTGGCTACGATCTGCTTGGTGATGGAGGCCAGCCGCCATCTGCCCCCGGCCTTGTGCAGGGTCTTGCCGCCCGGCGCTACAGAACCATAGCCCTTGTCCAACACCACCGTGTCACCCTTGGCGACCAATACCTCACCCGCCAGCTTGGATTGCGCCGCGACCATATCGACCCGCGCGACTGTCGGCGTCACTGCCGCAGCCAGAGCGAGCAAAAGGCTCACGCAGCCCGGCTCCCCGGCTTGATCGCCGGGATCGCCTCCAGTTCGGGCGGCAGGGCATCGGCGGCATAGGTCGGCACGTCGATCCGGATCAGCGGGAAGAACGGGACGCCGAGATCGGCCCTGCCCGACGAACGATCGACCAGCGCGCCGGCCGCGACCGTTTCGCCGCCCGCGCGCACGATCGCGGCGATCGCCTCGCGGGACGACAGGCCGGTCGTCACCACGTCTTCCATCATGAACACGCGCGTGCCCGGCTCCAGCCGGAAACCACGTCGCAGTTCGAAGATGCCGGCAGGCCGTTCGAGGAACATCGCCGCGACGCCCAGCGCGCGGCCCATTTCGTGTCCGGCGATCACCCCGCCCATCGCCGGCGAGACGACCGCCTGGATCGACGCGCGGACGTCGGCCGGCAGGCGCGCGACCAGCGCCTCGGCCAACCGGGCGCCCCGCGCCGGATCCATCAACACGCGCGCGCATTGCAGGTATCGCGGCGAACGCAGGCCGGACGACAGGATGAAATGCCCCTCCAGCAGCGCCTCGGCGGCGCGGAATTCGTCCAGAACCTCGTCTTCCGTCATTCGCGCACCCTGCCTTTCGCGCGCCAAATAGAGCCGCGTGGCCCGCAAGTGCAACGGCACGCACAAAAAACTCCATGCATGGCGCTTGAGGGATAGGGGCCGCGCGCGTATAGGCGCGGGTCAAACGGGTGGAATCCTGCCCAGTGCTGCGCCGCGGAATGTCGCAGCACCATCGCCAGGGGTGACGACACATATGCGCATGACGGGGTTCAAATCGATCGCACTGGCAGCCGGGCTGCTGGTGGCTGGCGCGGGCTATGCCGCGGCGCCGCCCGCTGCACCGACCGCTCCCACCGCGCCTGCCGTCACCGCGCCGGCACCCGCCACGGTGGCTCCGGTCACGGCCGCGCCTGCCGCTGCGCCAGCATCGGCCAGCCCTGCCCTGGCGCAGGACGGCGCCTATGCGATCGCGCCCACCGCCGGCATCGGCCAGCCGGTGAACGGCCATTACGGCATCCAGCCGCAGGTGACCAAGAACGGCGAACGCGCGCATCATTTCCACGATGCGATCCTCGTGCCGGTGATCACCGTCGTCTCGCTGTTCGTGCTCGGACTGCTGTTCTGGGTGGTGTATCGCTACCGCGCGGCGAAGAACGCCGTGCCGTCCAAGACCAGCCACAACACCGCGATCGAGATCGTCTGGACGCTGGCCCCGGTGCTGATCCTCGTGTTGCTCGCGGTGCCGTCGATCGGGCTGCTGCAGGCCCAGTTCAAGCCCGCGCCGGCCAACGCCATCACGCTGAAGGCGATCGGCAACCAATGGTATTGGTCGTATCAATACCCGGATAACGGTGGCTTCGAGATTACCGCGAACCTGCTGAAGGAAAAGGGCGATCCGTCGCTTGCCGCCGGCGCGCGCTTCCGCACCGATGCCGACGGCCCGCGCCTGCTCGCGACCGACAACCGGATCGTGCTGCCGGTCGGCGTGCCGATCCGTCTGATCACCACCGCCAACGACGTGATCCACAGCTGGGCGGTTCCCGCCTTCTGGATCAAGCTGGACGCGGTGCCCGGTCGCCTGAACGAGACGAGCTTCACGATCGAGAAGCCGGGCGTCTATTTCGGCCAGTGCAGCGAACTCTGCGGCGCGCGCCACGGCTACATGCCGATCGCGGTCGAGGCCGTTCCACTCGCGCAGTTCAACGCCTGGGTGCTGGCCAAGGGCGGCTCGGTCAAGGGTGCCAAGCCCTCGACCGCGCCCGCCGCGCTGACCCCGCAGGCCGCCGGTGCCGCCGCGGCCCCGGCCAGCAACATCACCGACGGCGCAGTCGAGAATGCGACCGCCGTCGCTCCTGCCACCACCCAGGGCGCGACGGGCAACCCCGCCGGCGCCGGCACGGGACAGTAAGACATGACCGATACCGCCATCCATTCGTCCGCGTTCACGGCCCATGGCCATGACGATCATGCGCACGACACCGAACACAAGCCGGCATTCTTCGCACGCTGGTTCATGTCGACCAACCACAAGGACATCGGGACGCTGTACCTGATCTTCGCGATCATCGCGGGGATCATCGGCGGTTCGGTCTCCGGCCTGATGCGCGCCGAACTGGCACATCCGGGCATCCAGTATCTGCAGGGCTGGGCCTCGATGCTGCATGGCGGTCCGGCCAGCCTCGACGAATCGCTCCATCTCTGGAACGTCCTCGTCACCGCGCACGGCCTGATCATGGTGTTCTTCATGGTCATGCCGGCGATGATCGGCGGCTTCGGCAACTGGTTCGTGCCGATCATGATCGGCGCGCCAGACATGGCCTTCCCGCGCATGAACAACATCTCGTTCTGGCTGCTGGTCCCCGCCTTCTCGCTGCTGCTCGCCTCGCCGTTCTTCGGTGGCGCGGGTAACGGCTGGACGCTCTACGCACCGCTCTCCACCTACGGCGAACCGGGGCCGTCGACCGACATGGCGATCCTGTCGCTGCATCTGGCTGGCGCATCGTCGATCCTGGGTGCGATCAATTTCATCACCACGATCTTCAACATGCGCGCACCGGGCATGACGCTGCACAAGATGCCGCTGTTTGTGTGGTCGGTGCTGGTCACCGCGTTCCTGCTGCTGCTGGCGCTGCCGGTGCTGGCCGCGGCGATCACGATGCTGCTGACCGATCGCAACTTCGGCACCACCTTCTTCGATCCGTCGGGCGGTGGCGATCCGATCCTGTACCAGCATCTGTTCTGGTTCTTCGGCCATCCCGAAGTGTACATCATGATCCTGCCGGGCTTCGGCATCGTCAGCCACATCATCTCGACCTTCTCGAAGAAGCCGGTGTTCGGCTATCTCGGCATGGCCTATGCCATGGTCGCGATCGGCGTGGTCGGGTTCGTCGTGTGGGCGCACCACATGTTCACGACGGGTCTGAGCGTGAACACCAAGATGTACTTCACCGCCGCGACGATGGTGATCGCGGTCCCCACCGGCATCAAGATCTTCTCGTGGATCGCGACGATGTGGGGCGGATCGATGAGCTTCAAGACCCCGATGGTCTGGGCGATCGGCTTCATCTTCATGTTCACCGTCGGCGGCGTGACCGGCGTGGTGCTCGCGAACGGCGGCGTCGACGACTATATGCAGGACACCTATTACGTGGTGGCGCATTTCCACTACGTGCTGTCGCTGGGTGCGGTCTTCTCGCTGTTCGCCGGGTTCTACTACTGGTTCCCGAAGATGTCGGGCAAGATGTACAACGAGTTCCTCGGCCAGCTGCACTTCTGGGTGTTCTTCATCGGCGTGAACGTGATGTTCTTCCCGATGCACTTCCTGGGCCTGCAGGGTCAGCCGCGCCGCATGCCCGATTACACCGACGGGCTGGCGCACTGGAACTACGTCGCCACGGTCGGCTACATGATCATGGCCGCAGGCATGGTGGTGTTCTTCGTCAACCTGTTCTGGTCGCTGTTCGCGGGCAAGAAGGCCCCCGACAATCCCTGGGGCGAAGGTGCGACGACGCTGGAATGGACCCTGTCCTCCCCGCCGCCGTTCCACCAGTTCGAGACGCTGCCGCGGATCGACTAACGGGCGAGGCGGGTGGCGCAGCTATCCGCCGGCGGGGCAAAGCCCCGCGCGAATGCCCGGCCGGCCCGGCAAAGCCGGGACTGACGATGCGGGGCCGCCCCCGCATCCCGCCAAACAGAAAAACGCCCCGGCTCATCACCGGGGCGTTTTTCGTTGTCGGCCCATCTGCGCCAACGCAGTTCTCTCCCCGGAGATTGCGACGCCGATCGAGTTGCACCATCATGCCGCGATGGACTTCATGAAGTGGCTCAACTCGCTCGGCGACCTGCTCTACGAAGTCATGAGCTGGCTGATCTTCTATCCGATCACGTTGTGGCGCACCGTCACCAACCCGCTCGACGCGATGGGCTATTCCGACCGGGAACTGCACGACAGCGAAGACCAGCAATTCACCGATACGCTGAACCCGCCGCTGTTTCTCGTCCTGTCGCTGCTGCTAACCCAGGCGATCGACGTGGCGGTGGGCGGCGGCACGAACCCGATCGTGGCGCAGAAGGCCGGGCTCGCCGGCTTCATCAGCGACGACACCAGCCTGCTCGCGCTCAGGTTGATCCTGTTCTCGCTCTTTCCGCTGATGATGGCCGCTCGCGCGCTCAGGGCCAAGCGCGTCAAGCTGACCCGTCAGCGGCTGAAGGGGCCGTTCTACGCGCAATGCTATGCCTGCGCACCGTTCGCACTGTTCCTGGGAATCGGAGTATCGCTGGGGCACACGCCGCTTCCCGCCGCCCGCATCTTCGGCGCGGTCCTCTCGCTCGGTGCGGTGTGTGCCTATCTCACGGCGGAGACGATGTGGTTCTCCCGTCATCTGCAGCAGGGCTGGGTGCGCGGATGTCTCAACGCCCTTCGCGCTTTCATAGAGGCGATGGTCGTGGCCCTGGCGCTCGCGGTGCTGTTCGTCATTCCGTGACGATCCGCTGGCCACGAAGACGGATCGCCAAGCCTTTCCCCAACCCGCTCAAAGGCCTATAGCGCCCGCAACCATGACCGCGACGACTCTCCCTTTGCCCGCCGACTGGCGCGATTTTCTGGCGCTCACCAAGCCGCGCGTGATGACGCTCGTCGTGTTCACCGGGCTGTGCGGGATGCTCGCGGCCCCCGTCACGATCGATCCCGTGCTGGGCTTCACCGCGATCCTGTGCATCGCGCTCGGTGCGGGCGCGGCGGGCGCGCTGAACCAGTGGTACGAGGCGGATATCGATTCCAAGATGAAGCGCACGCAGGGCCGCCCGCTGCCCGCCGGGCGGATGGAACGCGGATCGGCGCTGCATTTCGGGGTCGGGCTGGCAGCGTTCTCGGTGATCCTGCTCGGGCTGGCCACCAACGTGCTGGCCGCTGCCATCCTCACCGTCTCGATCCTGTTCTACGTCTTGGTCTACACCGTATGGCTGAAGCGCCGCACGCCGCAGAACATCGTCATCGGCGGGGCGGCGGGCGCGTTTCCGCCGTTGATCGGCTGGGCCGCCGCGACCGGCGACATCGCGACTTTGCCGGTCTTGCTGTTCGTGCTCGTCTTCCTGTGGACGCCGCCGCATTTCTGGGCGCTCGCGCTCTTCATGAAGACCGATTATGCCGCCGCCGGCGTGCCGATGTTGCCCGTCGTGGCGGGCGAGCGCGCGACGCGAACCCAGATCGGCCTCTACACGATCCCGATGGCCGCCGCCGCGATCGCGCCCTGGGCGCTTGGGCTGACCGGCGCGATCTATGGCTGGGTGGCGGTGGCGACGACCGCATTGTTCGCCGCGATGGCGGCGCAGGTCGCGACCCGGCGCACGCGCCCGGACGACACGATGCGCCCGGAAAAGCGCCTGTTCGCCTATTCGATCCTGTATCTGTTCATTCTGTTCGGCGCGCTCGTCGCCGACCATTGGATCTGACGCTCATGCCGCACGACCCCATCCAAAGCGAAGCCGACCTGATCCGCGCCCGCCAGCGCAGCCGCGCGATCGTGATGGCGGCGATCCTCGGCGCGTTCGTGATCCTGGTGTTCGCGATCAGCATCGCCAAGATCAAGGCGGGGATGCCGCATTGAGCACCGCTCGGTCGACCGGCCAAGCCAGAATGAGTGGAACGGGCCGCACCGCCTTGTTCGCGGTGCTGGGCATCTGCTTCATGACCGGGCTCGCCTGGGCCAGCGTGCCGCTTTATCGCCTGTTCTGTCAGGCGACCGGCCTGAATGGCACCACGCAACGCGGGCTCGCCGCCCCCGGCGCTGTGGACGGCAAGATCCGCATCGATTTCGACACCAATGTCAGCCCAAAGCTGCCGTGGAAGTTC
The DNA here is from genome assembly GCF_001423845.1 of Sphingomonas sp. Leaf357. Lineage (NCBI taxonomy): Bacteria > Pseudomonadati > Pseudomonadota > Alphaproteobacteria > Sphingomonadales > Sphingomonadaceae > Sphingomonas > Sphingomonas sp. Leaf357. The sequence continues at coordinate 49,549 of NZ_LMPM01000001.1, forward strand.
GAGCCGGAAAATCCGTCCGAGACCGTCGATATCGGCGCGCGCGACATGGTGTTCTTCAACGCCACCAATACGAGCGGCAAACCGATCACCGGCACCGCGACGTTCAACGTGACGCCGGCGCAGGCAGGCAAGTATTTCACCAAGATCCAGTGCTTCTGCTTCACCCAGCAGACGCTGAAAGCGGGCGAGACGGCACGCATGCCGGTAATCTTCTTCGTCGATCCGAAGATCATGGCGGACCCGGATGCGAAAGATATCCGCACGATCACGCTCAGTTACACGTTTTACCCGGTGGATTCCGGCAAAGCAGCAAGCTAGAGCGGATTGAAACAGGCTAACAGGGGACCGACCATGGCCGGCGCCAAGAACCACGATTACCATATTCTCGCGCCCGATCCGTGGCCGATCATCGGCTCGTTTTCGGCACTCGCCATGGCGGCGGGCGGCATCCTGTGGATGCATGGCGGGCATGTCGGCCATCCCAATGGCGGCGGCGTGGTCTTCTTCCTCGGCCTGCTCGGCGTGCTGACCACCATGTTCTGCTGGTGGGGCAACGTGATCAAGGAAGCGCATGCCGGCGATCACACACCCGTCGTGCAGCTTCACCTGCGCTACGGCATGATCCTGTTCATCGCCTCCGAAGTCATGTTCTTCGTCGGCTGGTTCTGGGCGTTCTTCGATTTCTCGCTGTTTCCGGCACCGGTCGAGCTGGCCGCCGGCGTGCCCGGCCTGATCGCCGATGCCGCCAAGGGCGCGGCGACCTGGCCACCCAAGGGCCTGGAGGTGATCGACGCCTTCAAGTTCCCGCTGCTCAACACGCTGATCCTGTTGACCAGCGGTACGACCGTCACCTGGGCACACCATGCCCTGATCCACGGCCAGCGCGGTGGCGAGAAGACTGGCCTGTGGGGCCTGATCGGCGTCGGCAACAAGGACGGCGTGCTGAAGGGCCTGTGGCTGACGATCGTGCTCGGCATCCTGTTCAGCTCGATCCAGGCCTACGAATATTCGGAGGCGCCGTTCCCGTTCAAGGGCATCAACTACGGCGCGTCCTTCTTCATGGCGACGGGCTTCCATGGCTTCCACGTGCTGATCGGCACGATCTTCCTGATCGTCTGCCTGGTGCGCGCCTATAAGGGCGATTTCACCCCGAAGCAGCATTTCGGCTTCGAGGCGGCGGCCTGGTACTGGCACTTCGTCGATGTGGTGTGGCTGTTCCTGTTCGTCACGATCTACGTCTGGGGCGGCTGGGGGGCGCCGGTCCACGGCGGTTGACCGATCCCGTGCGGGCCGAGGCGGAGACGCCGCCGCGGCCCGCATCCCCTACCCCCCCGCCCACACCGATGCAGGTAGCCCTGGGGGGCGTATGCCCGCGCTGCGGCGCGAAGACCCTGTTCGACGGGTTCGCCACTTTCGCCCCGAAATGTGCGAAGTGTGGGCTGGATCTCAGCAGCTTCAACGTCGGCGACGGCCCTGCGGCATTTCTCACGCTGATCCTCGGCGCGATCGTCACCGCACTCGCGATCACGCTCGAACTCACGCTGCATCCGCCGCTCTGGGTGCACATGCTGATCTGGATCCCGGTGACGGCAGTTGGCGTGATCGTGTCGCTGCGCGCCGCGAAAGGCGCACTGATCGCCGCCGAATATCGCAACGCCGCGCGCGAGGGCCGGATCAGCGATACACTGGATGAGGGTTGAACGCATGAAGCGCGTGCCCGTGATCGCGACGATCGTCGTCGCTCTGGCCATCGCGGCGATGATCGGCCTTGGGCTCTGGCAATTGCAGCGCAAGACCGAAAAGGAGGCGCTGCTCGTCCAATATGCCGCCAATATCACGCGCCCGCCGATCGCCTTCCCCGCCATACCGGTCGATGACACTCTGCTGTTTCGCAAGGCGAGCGGCATGTGCCTGGAGCCGGTCGCGTGGAGCGAGCGCTCGGGCCGCAATTCGAAGGGCGGCTCGGGCTGGCGCCAGATCGCGCGATGCCGCACCGGTGTCGAAGGGCCGGGGATGACGGTGCAGGTGGGCGTGGCGCGCGCGGCCGGCGGCAAGCCGGCCTGGAAGGGCGGCGAGGTCCATGGCTACATCACGCACGCGCCGGACGATCAGCCGCTGATCCTGTCGCTGATCGGCAAATCGCGGCCCAAGACGCTGATGCTGGTCAGCGACACGCCGGCCGCCGGGCTGGACGCCAATCCTGGGCCGGACCTGTCGGCCGTGCCGAACAACCATCTCGCTTATGCGGTGCAATGGTTCATCTTCGCGGCGCTGGCGGGGATCATCTATGTGCTCGCGCTCAGATGGCGGGGTACATCTCCAGCCAAGCCGTCATCCTGAAGGCGTTCAGGAAACACGCTCACCATGACGGGCTTGCAGTTGCCGAGTCGGCCACCGCCCGCTAGTCGCCACAGCCTATGCGCTACGTAAGCACTCGGGGCTCCGCGCCCGTTCTCGATTTCCAGCAAGTCACGCTGGCCGGCCTCGCCAGCGATGGCGGCTTGTACCTGCCCGAGGCGTGGCCGACGCTCAGCCACGAGCAGATCGCCGCGCTGCAGGGACTGTCCTATGTCGATACCGCCGTCGAGGTGATGGCGCCGTTCGTCGAGGGCACGCTCACTCGCGAACACCTGAAGGCGCTTTGCACGCAGGCTTACGGCCGGTTCAGCCACGCCGCGGTCACGCCTTTGGTGCAGCTCGACGGACAGCATTGGCTGCTCGAACTGTTCCATGGCCCGACGCTGGCGTTCAAGGACGTGGCGCTGCAATTCCTCGGCCTGCTGTTCGAACGCTTCCTGAGCGGCAGCGACAAGCACCTCACAGTCGTCGGCGCGACGTCGGGCGACACCGGATCGGCGGCGATCGATGCGCTGGCGGGGCGGGCCGGCGTGGACGTGTTCATGCTCCACCCCAAGGGCCGCGTGTCGGACGTGCAGCGTCGGCAGATGACCACCGTGCTCGCGCCCAACATCTACAATATCGCGATCGACGGCAGCTTCGACGACGCGCAGGCGCTGGTGAAGGCGATGTTCAACTCGCCCGACTTCAGCGGCAGGTTCACCCTGTCGGCGGTCAACTCGATCAACTGGGCGCGGCTGATGGCGCAGGTCGTCTATTATTTCTATGCCGCCGTGCGCCTCGGCGCGCCGGAGCGGCCGGTGGCGTTCTCGGTGCCGACGGGCAATTTCGGCGACGTGTTCGCCGGCTATGTCGCGGCCAAGATGGGTCTGCCGGTCGCCAAACTGATCGTCGCGACCAACGTCAACGACATCCTGCACCGCGCGCTGTCGGAGGGCGATTACTCGCAAGGCACGGTCGTGCCGACCCCCTCCCCGTCGATGGACATCCAGGTGTCGAGCAATTTCGAGCGGCTGCTGTTCGATCTCGGTGGTCGCGATGGCGCGGCGCTGGCGGCGCAGATGCAGGGGTTCGAGGCGTCGAAGGCGATGCGGCTGACCAATGCGCAGCGGGCCGGAGCGGAGCCGTTGTTCGTCAGCGACCGGATCGATCTCGACGACATGGCGCTCGCGATGCGCTGGGCCTGCGACGGCACCGGCGAGGTGATCGACCCGCATACCGCGATCGCTTTGGCCGCCGCGCGGCGGATCGACTTAGGAAACGTACCGATCGTCACGTTGGCGACCGCGCATCCGGCCAAGTTCCGCGATGCCGTGGAACGCTCGACCGGCGCGCGCCCCTCCCTGCCCGCGCGGATCGGCGACCTGTTCGATCGCGAGGAACGCTATGACAGCCTGCCCGGCACGTTCGACGCGGTAACGGCCTATATCGGCGAGCGCGCCACCCCGTCGGCATGAGCGGCTCATGAAGCTCGAAACCCTGATCGGCGAACCGTGGGCGGATTACGGCCTGATCGATTCGGGCCATGGCCGGAAGCTGGAACGCTATGGCCGCTTCCGCTTCATCCGGCCCGAAGCGCAGGCCTTGTGGGCACCCGCCAAGTCCGACTGGAAGGCACATGGCGAGTTCGTGCCCGGATCGGACGAGGATGGCGGAGGGCGCTGGGAATTCAACGAACCCGTGCCCCGCGAAGGCTGGCCGCTGAAGTGGGACGACGTGTCCTTCACCGCCAACAACACGCCCTTCCGCCATCTCGGCTTCTTCCCGGACATGGCACCGGTGTGGAGCTGGATGCGCGAACAGGTGTCCGACAAAGCCGAACCCGAATGCATGAACCTGTTCGGCTATACCGGCGTCGGCACCTGCGCGATGGCGGCGCGGGGCGTGAAGATGGTGCATGTCGACGCCTCCAAGAAGTCGGTCGAGGCCGCGCGGGCCAATGCCGCATTGTCGGGCCTGTCCGACAAGCCGATCCGCTGGATGACCGACGATGCGACCAAGTTCGTCGCGCGCGAAGTGCGGCGCGGGCGGCGCTACGACGGCATCCTGCTCGATCCGCCGAAATACGGCCGCGGCCCGGATGGAGAGGTGTGGAAGCTGGAGGAGGGCCTACCGGGCCTGATCCAGGATTGCCGCAAGCTGCTCGACGACGAATCGCGCTTCCTGTTCCTCACCGTCTATGCGGTGCGCATGTCCGCGCTGGCGATCGGCGAGCTGCTGCGCCAGACCTTCGCCGATCTCGGCGGCACGGTGGAGGCGGGCGAACTGGCGGTGCGCGAGGAAGCGCGCGGGCTGATCATGCCGACCGCGATCTGGGCCCGCTGGCACCGCTGAGCTTTGCATTGATGCGTGGCCGGCCCTAAGCCGCTGCGAAACATCAGGAGAGTTTGCATGCGTGAAGCCGCCATCGTCGCCACCGCCCGCACGCCGATCGGCAAGGCGTATCGCGGCGCGTTCAACATCACCGAGGCGCCGGTGCTGGCCGGCCATGTGATGAACGCTGCGGTCGAGCGCGCCGGGATCGATCCCAGTCGCATCGACGAGATCTTCTGGGGCGTCGGCGGGCAGTTCGGCACGCAGGGCGGAAATGCCGGACGCATGGCGGTGTTCGCCGCGAACCTGCCGCAGAGCGTGCCGGCCTTCACGCTCGACCGGAAATGCGGTTCCGGACTGACGGCCGTCGCGCTCGCCGCGCGCTCGATCATCTGCGACGAGATGGACGTAGCGCTCGCCGGGGGCATGGAATCGATCAGCCTGACCGTCACCAAGGAAATGCCCCGCTACGTCAACCAGTCGGTGATCGCCAACGAACCGGCGGCCTATATCCCGATGATCGAGACCGCCGAGATCGTCGCGCTGCGCTACGGCATCACCCGCGAGGCGCAGGACGCGTACGGCGCGCAGAGCCAGCAGCGCGCGGTTGCCGGGCTGAAGGCCGGCGCGTTCGCCGAGGAGATCGCGCCGATCACGGTGGAGAAGGCGATCTTCGACAAGGCCGGCACGCAAACCGGCACCGAGATGGTCACGCTCAGCCAGGACGAGGGCATTCGCGACGGCACGACCGCCGAGGGACTGGCCGGGCTGAAGACGGTGTGGCCGGGCGGCGAATTCACCGGCCCCGGCACCAACATCACCGCGGGCAATGCCAGCCAGCTGTCGGACGGCGCATCGGCGCAGATCCTGATGGATCGCAAGACGGCGGAAGCCGAGGGCAAGCAGATCCTTGGCATCTATCGCGGCTTCCAGGCGGCCGGATGCGGCCCGGAGGAAATGGGCATCGGGCCGGTGTTCGCGATCCCCAAGCTGCTCGATCGCGCCGGGCTGTCGGTGGAGGATATCGGCCTGTGGGAGCTGAACGAAGCGTTCGCGTCGCAATGCCTGTATTGCCGCGATCATCTCGGCATCGATCCGGAGAGGTACAACGTCAATGGCGGCGCGATCGCGATAGGGCATCCGTTCGGGATGACGGGGTCGCGGCTGGTGGGCCATGCGCTGATCGAGGGACGCAAGCGCGGTGTGCGCTATGTCGTGGTGTCGATGTGCACGGCTGGCGGGATGGGCGCGGCTGGACTTTTCGAGATAGTCTGAAGGCGCATACCGGACGCATACCCCTTCCGTTCGTGCTGAGCTTGTCGAAGCACCGTTCTTCGTGCCGTGAACGGTGCTTTTGGAGGACGAAGAACGGCCCTTCGACAGGCTCAGGGCGAACGGAGCGGGCGGGTGAGACAAAGAGAAGGGCCGGGGATCGCTCCCCGGCCCTTTTCTTTTGGTCCAGCCTTGGGGGCTGGGTCGGTTCGGATCCTTTGGCCGAGCCCCGGTGAAGCCGTGGCTTTCGTCGGACGGGACCGACGGCATTGCCGCCAGTCCGCCGGCCGGATCGGAACGAGTCCTGAAACAGCTTTCGCTGTTTCAGGCCGTTCTCGATCAGAAATCCATGCCGCCCATGCCGCCCATGCCGCCGCCGCCGCCCATCGGCATCGCCGGCTTGTCTTCCGGCAGCTCGGACACGGCGGCTTCCGTCGTGATGAGCAGGCCGGCGACCGAGGCCGCGTTCTGGAGCGCGGTGCGGACGACCTTGGTCGGGTCGATCACGCCGGCCGCCACCAGATCCTCGTACACGTCGGTCGAGGCGTTGAAGCCGTACGACGTGTTGCCCTGGTCGAGCAGCTTGCCCGAGACGACCGCGCCGTCATGGCCGGCATTCTGTGCGATCTGGCGCACCAGCGACGTCAACGACTTGCGGACGATGTCGATGCCGCGCGTCTGGTCTTCGTTGGCACCGGTCATGCCGTCGAGCGCCTTGGTCGCGTACAGAAGCGCCGTGCCGCCACCGGGGACGATGCCCTCTTCGACGGCTGCGCGGGTTGCGTGCAGCGCGTCGTCGACGCGGTCCTTCCGCTCCTTCACTTCGACTTCCGAAGCACCGCCGACCTTGATCACGGCAACGCCGCCAGCGAGCTTCGCGAGACGCTCCTGGAGCTTCTCCTTGTCGTAATCGCTGGTGGTGTTCTCGATCTGCTGGCGGATCGCATCAGTACGGCCCTTGATCGCATCGGCTTCACCCGCACCGTCGATGATGGTGGTGTTGTCCTTGTCGATCGTGACGCGCTTGGCGGTGCCGAGCATGCCGACGGTCACCGACTCGAGCTTGATGCCCAGGTCTTCCGAGATCATCTCGCCCTTGGTCAGGATCGCGATGTCTTCCAGCATCGCCTTGCGACGATCGCCGAAGCCCGGAGCCTTGACCGCCGCGACCTTCAGGCCGCCGCGCAGCTTGTTGACGACGAGCGTGGCCAGAGCCTCGCCCTCGATGTCCTCGGCGATGATCAGGAGCGGACGACCCGACTGGACGACGGCTTCCAGGATCGGGAGCATCGCCTGCAGGTTCGACAGCTTCTTCTCGTGGATCAGGATGTACGGATCGTTCAGCTCGACCGTCATCTTTTCCGGGTTGGTGATGAAGTAGGGCGACAGATAACCACGGTCGAACTGCATGCCTTCGACGACGTCCAGCTCGAAATCGAGACCCTTGGCTTCCTCGACGGTGATCACGCCTTCCTTGCCGACACGCTCCATCGCTTCGGCGATCTTCTCACCGACGACGGTGTCGCCGTTGGCCGAGATGATGCCGACCTGCGCGACTTCGGCGGTGCCGGAGACGGGCTTCGAGCGCGACTTCACGTCCTCGATCACCTTGATCACGGCGAGGTCGATGCCGCGCTTCAGGTCCATCGGGTTCATGCCGGCGGCAACCGACTTCATGCCTTCGCGGACGATCGCCTGCGCCAGAACGGTCGCGGTGGTCGTGCCGTCGCCGGCCACGTCGTTGGTCTTCGAGGCGACTTCGCGCACCATCTGCGCGCCCATGTTCTCGAACTTGTCCTTGAGCTCGATTTCCTTGGCGACGGTGACGCCGTCCTTAGTGATGCGCGGGGCGCCATAGCTCTTGTCGATCACGACGTTGCGGCCCTTCGGGCCCAAAGTCACCTTCACCGCGTCGGCGAGGATATCCACGCCGCGCAGAATGCGCTCACGCGCGTCACGCGAAAATTTTACGTCCTTGGCTGCCATGTTGAGGCTACCCTTTCAAATCTGGATGTTTGCGAAGTTGCCGCGAAACGGCATTTAAAATGGCTTAACCGACGATCCCAAGGATGTCAGATTCCTTCATGATCAGAAGGTCTTCGCCGTCGATCTTCACTTCGGTGCCGGACCATTTGCCGAACAGGATCTTGTCGCCGGTCTTCACTTCGAGCGGGTGGATCTCACCGGCTTCGTTACGGGCACCGGTGCCGACGGAGACGACTTCGCCTTCCTGCGGCTTTTCCTTGGCGGTTTCCGGGATGATGATCCCGCCTGCCGTCTTCTCTTCCGCCTCTACCCGGCGGACGAGGACGCGGTCATGCAACGGACGAAAGCTCATGCGTGCCAATCCTTCTTGATCGTGGTCGTGAAATCGTTGTTAGCACTCAAGCGAGTCGAGTGCCAGCACGGCGCATATGTGGTGGCAGCGACGGTACGTCAACGCCCCTAGCGATCAAAAATGACAGGTTCGCCTAGAGATCGGACGGCGGGTGCCGGAAGCAGGCCGAGCCGCGCCCGCATCGACCAGCGCCACACCAGCAACGCCGAGACGACCGCCAGCCCGATCGCGAGGCCGATCCAGATGCCGACCCCCTGCCAGTGCAGCCCGAAGCCCAGGCCGATGCACGCGCCGAAGCCGACCACCCAATAGCCGAACGCGGCGATGACCATCGGCATGCGCGTATCCTGAAGCCCGCGCAGCACGCCCGCGGCGACGGTCTGCCCGCCGTCGAACAGCTGGAACAGCGCGGCGATGACGAGATATTGCAGCGCCAGCGCGACGAGCGGTGCGTTGGCCGGCGCATTGACATCGATATACAGGCCAAGCGCGAGGCGCGGGAACGCCCAGAGCAGGCTGGCCGTGACGCCCATGAAGCCGATGCCGACGCCCAATGCCACCCACCCGGCCCGTGCGATCCAGCGGTGATCGGCCGCGCCGTACGCCATGCCGACGCGGATCGTGGCGGCCTGAGCGACTCCGAACGGCACCTGGAAAGCGATCGCGGCGATCTGGAGCGCGAGCGCATGCGCGCCGACCTGTTCGACGCCGATCAGCCCCATCAGGAAGCCCGCCGTGCTGAACAAGGCTCCCTCCAGCGTGAAGATCAAGGCGATCGGGATGCCGAGCTTCACGATCTCGCGCAGGCGGCTCCATTCGCTGCGCCACCAATTGCCGAACAGACGGTAGCGGCGGATCTTGGGATCGAGGACCAGGATGAGGGCGTAAGCGAGCATCATCGCCACGCTGGTGACGACGCTGGAGATCGCCGAGCCTTCGAGGCCGAGCGCGGGAAAGCCGCCATGGCCGAACACCAGCAGCCAATTGCCCAGCAGGTTGACGGCCAGCGCCATCGCGGTGATTGCCGTCGCCCAGCCGGGTCGGCCGAGCGCCGACGCCGTGACGCGCATCGCCGCGCTGGCCACGGCCGGGATCATCGCGAAGAGCAGGATGTGCAGGAACGTGCCGGCCCGTGCGGCAACAACCGGATCCTGACCGGCGAGCAGCATCAGCCGCTCGCCCTGCGACAGGAGCGCGACGAACGGCAAGGTCGCAAGCACCGCCAGCCACATCGCCATGCGGAACGACCGCCGTACCTGGCGCACGGCGTGGCGCCGCGCGCCGAGTTCCGCGGCGATGACCGGCGCGCACGCCCCGACCAGGCCCGACAATGCCCACATCGCGACCGAATAGAGGTAGACGCCGAGCGTCGCGGCGGCGAGTTCGACCGGCCCCAGCCGCGCGACGAAGATCACGTCGATCGCATAGACCGCCATCTGCAACAGGTTCGCGGCGGCCAGCGGAATGGCGAGCCGCAGCAGCGCGCGCAACTCGTCGCCGGCCGTGGTCGGGGGCGGCCCGGTCAGGGCCGGAATGGCGATGGGCGCGTCCATGGGTGGCGGGGCTTAGCCGGATGGCGGCGGTTCGTCACGCGGCGGGTGAAGTTTCCGGCCCTTGCCCCGTATCCGTCGTGACCCCGAACGCTTTTGGTGCTCATCGCGGTGGCACACAATATCCGTCATTCCCGCGCAGGCGGGAGTCCATATTGGCTGGCCTATCACGTCGTGAACGGCGTCGGAGTTTATGGATCCCCGCCTGCGCGGGGATGACGGAGAGGGGGATTCCGTCGTTCCTCTGAAGGGCCGGATCCTGAAACGAGTTCAGGATGACGGCGCATTATGGGATGGAGCATCGTCCCCGAGCATGGCATCCGTATTGCTGAAACGACACACGCCGCGCTAAGGCTGCCCCGGACGGCGGCCGATGCGGCACGCGAGGAGACTGACCTGTGAAACTCGTTCGGGGCGCGTGGAAGATTCTGGTCGGGATCAAGGACGCGCTGGTGCTGGCCGCGATGCTGCTGTTCTTTGGCCTGCTGTTCGCCGGCCTGAACGCCGGGCCGCGCCCGGCGTCGATCCGGGATGGCGCGCTGGTGCTCGACCTGAACGGCCAGATCGTCGAACAGCCGAGCGAGAACGATCCGTTCGCGGCGCTGGGCGGCAACGCGCCGGTACGCGAATTCCGCCTCCGCGACCTCGTGCGCCTGCTCGACAAGGCCCGGACCGACGACCGCGTGAAAGTGGTGGTGCTGGATCTCGATACCTTTGCCGGCGGCTATCCCGCGGCGCTGACCGAAGTGGCGGACGCGATCCGCGCGGTGCGCGACGGCGTCGGAGGCAAGGGGGGCAAGCCGGTCCTGGCCTATGCCACCGCCTATACCGATTCCGGTTATCGCCTCGCCTCCGCTGCGAGCGAGATCTGGATGAATCCGATGGGCGGGACGCTGTTCAGCGGCCCCGGCGGATCGCAGCTCTATTACAAGGGCCTGATCGACAAGCTCGGCGTCAACGCGCACATCTACCGCGTCGGCAAGTACAAGTCGTTCGTCGAACCCTATACCCGCGCCGACCAGTCGCCCGAGGCGAAGGAAGCGGCGACCGCGCTGCAAGGCGTGATCTTCCAGCAGTGGAAGGACCAGATCGCCAAGGCGCGGCCGAAGGCCAAGATCGCGCCGATGCTGACGACGCCCGACGCGGTGATCACGGCGGCGGGCGGCGACATCGCCAGGGCCAATCTGCAATCCGGCATCGTCGACAAGCTGGCCGAGCGGATCGAGTTCGACAAGCGCGTCGGGCAGATCGCGGGCACCGACGCGAAGAAGGCGGCGGGCAATTTCAACACGATCAAATACGACACCTATCTCGCCGCCAATCCGCTGCCCAAGGGTGGCGACGCGATCGGCGTGCTGACGGTGGCGGGCGAGATCGTCGACGGCAAGGCCAAGGCCGGCACCGCGGGCGGCGACACGATCGCCAAGGCGATGCTCGACGGCCTGTCCAAGAACAAGCTGAAGGCGCTGGTGGTGCGGGTCGATTCGCCCGGCGGCTCGGCGCTGGCATCGGAGAAGATCCGCCGCGCGATCTTCGAGGCGAAGCAGCAGGGCCTGCCGGTGGTCGTGTCGATGGGCTCGGTCGCCGCATCGGGCGGCTATTGGGTGTCGACGGCGGGCGACATGATCTTCGCCGAGCCGACCACGATCACCGGATCGATCGGCATCTTCGGAATCATCCCGACGTTCGAGAATACCTTGGCCAAGATCGGCGTGACCAGCGACGGGGTGAAATCCACGCCGCTGTCGGGCCAGCCCGACGTGATCGCGGGCACCAATGCCGAGACCGACCGGCTGCTGCAATCGGCGATCGACCACGGCTATGCGCAGTTCATCGACCGCGTTTCCAAGGCGCGCAAGATGACGCCGGCGCGCGTCGACGAGATCGCGCAGGGCCGCGTATGGGACGGCGGGACGGCGCGACAGATCGGGCTGGTCGATCGCTTCGGCGGCCTGAACGACGCGATCGCCGAGGCGGCCCGGCGCGCCAAGCTGGATCCGGCCAAGATCCAGGCGGTGTATCTCGAACGGCAACCCGGCTGGCTGGCCCGTTTCGCGGCGCAATTCGCCGGCAGCGGCGACGACGACGACACTGCCGGCGGCGACGTTTTCGCGCGCATCTCGGCGGATCACAAGGCGGTGCTTGCGCGCGCGCTGGGCGACATGCGGCGGCTGACCCGCGCATCCTCGATCCAGGCGCGCTGCCTGGAATGCGGCGGGCTGGGCCCGGTGACGGCGCCGGAGCAGGGCGACCTCACCCTGCTCGACATGCTCCTCGCGAAGTTCGCCAAATGATCGTGATCCGTGCGGCGCGGCCCGAGGATGCCGCCGCCATCGCCGCGATCTATGCGCCCTATGTCCTGACCGGCACCGTCTCGTTCGAGAGCGACGCGCCGGACGCGCGCCAGATGCGCACGCGCATGGCGGCATCGGACGGGCTGTATCCGTGGATCGTGGCGACCAACGGCGATGCGGACGGCGGCGTGCTGGCCTATGCCTATGCGACCAGGTTCCGCGACCGCCCGGCCTACAAATATGCCGTGGAGACATCGATCTATGTCAGCGGCATGGTGCAACAACAGGGCACCGGGCGGCTGCTGTACGAGGCGCTGATCGATACGCTGAGACAGCAGGGCTTCACCCAGGCGATCGGCGTGATCTCCTTGCCCAACGAATCCTCGATCTCGCTGCACGAGGCGGTCGGTTTCCGGCGGCAGGGCGTGTACCGCGAGATCGGCTACAAGAACGGACGATGGATCGATGTCGGCTTCTGGCAGTGCGAACTCAACCGATCGACCAACCCGCCGACCGAACCCAAGCCGTTCAGCGGCGTCGGCGTGATCCGGGCATGACGCCCCCCGACGGCGCAGTGATCGACCCGCCGACCGTCCCGACCACTTTACGCGATGGCGCCGGCGCTCCGGCTCGGCTAGGCGGGCACATGGGTGATCTGGATCGATTGGTACCGTCGGGCATAATCGAGCAGTGGGTGTACCATCTGCGCCGCCAGCGCTCGCGCGCCGCCGACGCGATCTGGCTGATGGACCAGGGGTATACCATGCATGACGGCCAGCACGGCGTGCCGACCCACGACGCGACCGCCCGCTGGCGGTCCGAGCAGGAGGCGGTGATCGCCGAGGTCAACGCGCTGCTGGTGCTGTACGACAATATCAATCTGGGCCAGGCCGACGACTGAGCCGCCGGCGGTCAGTCGCTGACGGTCCAGCCGAGCCTCGGTTCGCGGCCCTTGACCGGCCGGGCGGCGTCCAGCGCCTGCTTATACCGGGTTTGCGGGTCGGATGCTTCCGCCACCCCCGTGCGCCCGACGATCGCGATCGAGGCATAAGGAGCGTCGGTTGAGCCACGCGACTGGGCCAGGCTCGCCTGATCCGGACGTGCCGGCAGCGGCACGGGCCGGGGCGGCAGCACCGCGCCGATGCCTGGGCCGGAATAAAAGACCTGCCGGCCATAGCGATCGACATGATGCGCCACGGCCACCCCCGGCTGGCCGCCACCCGTTCCGCCGACCGCGCGCAGCAGTTGGCGCACGTCGGCGGTCGAGCAGGTATAGCGGCGTTTCGACAGGCAGGCGGCGGGCGCGGTCGCGCTGCGGCTCGGCCGGGCGTAGAGCGTCGCGGAGTTGAGGGCGGAGCTGCGCGTTTCCGATCCGCCGAGCAGTTCGACATAAGCGAAGCCCAATTGGTCCGCGAGTTCGGCCGCGCGATACACCGCCAGGTCGATCGCCTCGCCCGAGCGGACGCCGGCGACGATGCGATACGTGCCGTCCTTCTGCAGGCTGTCCTTGAAGCCGACGCCGTCCCACGCGTTCATCGGGCCATAGAATGGCGGCTCGGCGGCGAGCGCCGCGGTCGATGGGACGGCGGCGAAAAACAGCAGGCAATGCAGCGGACGCATGGTCGATTCTCCCTGAACCCGAACAGCGCTAGCGGCGCGCGGTTAAAGCGGGCTGACGGGGCGCGGTTAACGATCGGTGCCCGACCGCCGCCCGCGATAGGCCGGAAGCGCGAGGCGGTAGTGGATCGCCGCCGCCCTGAGCGCGAAGCCGGCGGTCGCCGCCACCCCCGCCGCCACCGCGCCCGGTGCACCGAGCAGGAACAGCGTGACGTACAGCGCGGAGGCCAGCGCGCCGGCGGTGACGTACAGTTCCGGGCGCATCAGGATCGAGGGTTCGCCGGCGAGCACGTCGCGGATGATGCCGCCGACGCAGGCCGTGACCACGCCCATCACGAAGGCCGGAACGGGCGGGATGCCGTAGCCCAAGGCCTTGGCCGCGCCGAACACGGCATACGCGGCGAGGCCGACCGCATCGAACCAGTCGAGCGCCGCACCCTTCCACCAGCGTTCCGGCGTTGCCCAGATCGCGAACGCCACGATCAGGCAGACCGCCGCCGGGCGGCTGTCGTGGATCCAGAACACCGGCGCGCCGATCAACAGATCGCGCACCGTGCCGCCACCGACCCCGGTGATCAGCGCGAAGAAAGCGAGCGTGACCATCGTCTGCCCGCGCTTGGCCGCGGCAAGCCCGCCCGATGCGGCGAACACGGCGAGGCCGGCCATGTCGAGCCAGGGGGCGAATTCGGGGATGACGTGCGCGACGGGGATCATGACGCCGGGTCTAGCGGGATATCGTCCGGCCCGCCTACGCAAAAAGGGGCCGGCATCGCTGCCGACCCCTCTGTCGCCCCGGTTCCCGTCCGCGCCGTCCATCCTTCAGGGGGATGGATGGCCGGTTCGGTCGCCCGGGCGGCACGCTCTCCCTTTACCGCGACGCGGCGTCCGGCAGAGCGGTTCGGTCGTCGGGGGCGGGGGCGACGCGCCTTGCGACGCGTCGGCAACCCCGGATCCCCGGCGGCCGGCAAGGGAATGCGACCGAAACCGCCTTCCATCGCCTTGGCCTGCTCCGGTACCCGTGGTTCGGCGTTTTCCGAGGAAACCACCGCGCCGACCGGCCCGTCCGCAAACCGACGCTCATCCTTGTCCGCGGGGACACGAGGAGCGCTTGCCTCCACGCGGGCGGTTTGCCTTGCGGCCACCAGCCCTCATCTCGGCGTAACCTGCTGATGTTCCTCGCAGTTTCCTGCAATTCCCGTCTGCCGGCTACCCATGGATGGTGTCACCGAATGCGAGTCGCACCAACGGTGAATCAGTGCGGCGCGCCTGTGGATAACGTGGATATCGTGGAGAACTTGAAGCCCGGCCTCGCCCCCGAGACGGCGCGGTTTGAACCAACCGCCCCGGCCTCGCGTTACCCGCCCACACCGAAGGAGACACATGATGACGACGCGCACGGGTTCCGCCCGCTACGATGGCCTGGGCAAAGACGGCAAGGGCCGTGTCTCGACCCAGTCGGGTGTGCTGAACGACAGCCCCTACGGCTTCGGCACCCGCTTCGAGAACGAGCCGGGCACCAACCCGGAGGAACTGATCGCGGCGGCGCACGCCAGCTGCTTCACGATGGCGCTGAGCTTCGCGCTGGCCAAGGCCGGCTATAGCGACGGCACGCTGGAGACGAGCGCCAAGATCACGCTCGACCAGAAGGATGGCGGGTTCGTCATCACCAAATCCGAACTCGACCTGAAGGCGAGCGTGCCGGGGGTCGACGCCGACCAATTCGCCGACATCGCCGCCGATGCCAAGGCCAATTGCCCGGTGTCGAAGGTGCTGAACGCGGAAGTCTCGCTGACACATACGCTGAACGGCTGACCTGTCGGGCGCGTGAACGGGCGGTAGTTTGCGGTTCACGCAACCCCCGGCATCGCCCGATGGTTCTGCCATCACCCAATCCCCAGGAAGAAGTGAGAGAGACGATGCGCATCACCCTGTTTGCCGCGGCCATCGCGGCGACGATCCTGCCCGCCATTCCGCTGGCCGCACCCGCCGCCGCGCAGACCGTGCAGGGCGCCAATCGCGAGTATCGCGACGAAGTCCGCGATGCGAAGCGCGATTACCGCCGCGACGTGCGCCGGGCGGATTCGCCGCGCGACGTGCGCAACGCACGCGAGGATTATCGCGACAACGTACGCGATGCGCGGCAGGACCGTCGCGGCGACATCCGCAATGCCCGCCAGGACAATCGCGATTGGCGACAGTATCGCAACTACGACTACAACCGCTTCGAAGGCGGGCAGCGCACCTATTATGCCGACCGCTATTATCGCGACGGCCGATATTACCAGCCGCGTCGTCTGGGCCGAAACGACCGCATCTATCGCGGCGGGAACGGGCAATATTATTGCCGCCGCAGCGACGGTACGACCGGCCTGATCGTAGGCGGTGTCGCCGGCGGACTGCTCGGCAACCTACTGTCGAACGGTCGTTCGAGCACGCTCGGCACGTTGCTCGGTGCTGGCGCGGGCGCGGCGTTGGGAACGTCGATCGATCGTGGCAACGTGACCTGCCGCTAAGGGTCTAGCCCTACAGGCAAACGAAGGCCCCGGCGAGCACATCGCCGGGGCCTTTTCATTTGGGATCAGAAGAAGCCGCCGCCGAGCGACAGGCGGATCGCGGCGACGATCAGCACCGCGATGTTGAGGTTGCGGCCGGAATTGTGGCTCGACAGCGCACCGATGGCGAGACCGATGACGCCGATGAACACGGCCAGCCAGTTGAGCCAGCCGAGCAGCGGGATGAGGCCTGGGATCGCGAAAATCAGCGCGACAAGACCGACGAGGATCGAGAGGATGTTCAGCATGTGTATTACATATGCGCTACACTTTCGGTGTGCAAGGGGCGAAGTGTCGGCGGTCGGGGGGCCTTTCGATAGCATTCCCGTCATCCTCGCCAAGGCGAGGATCGCGCTTCTTCCAAGGGCCGATCGACATTCAGCAGTTGGAGTGCATTTTGCTCTCGACATGCCGTCACCTTGGACTTGTTCCGGGGTCGACCGTGCCTCGGACTCAGCGTTCAATTCACTATTGGTGTCGAAAGCCGCCTGGTGGACCCCGGAACAGGTCCGGGATGACGGCGAGTTGGGGCGGACGGGAACTACGCCGCCAACGCTATCTTAACCCGTGTGCGGCATGGCTTCCGGTCATGTACGGGAGTTTTGTAATGGTTCGTCTGCCGCGCCGGAGCCTTGCCGCTCTGATCCTGCCCGTGGCGCTGGCCGCGTGTGGCGGTGCCACGCCGGAGCGCAACCTCGATACGCTGGATGCGGAACTGACCGACGGCAATGCCAGCGGCAACACGCGCGATCCGGCGATGATGGCGGCGCTGCAGGACCAGATCATGGTCGATCCCGCGCTGGCGGCGCAGGCGAACACCGATGCGGTGCGTCCGCCGGCCCGACCCTATTCGGGCGCGTTGCCGGCCGACGGCATCGCCGCATCGGGCAAGACCGCGAGCGCGACGACGGGTGCGGCGACCAGCGAGACGTTGAAATCCACACCGGCGGCCAAGGGCGACTGCCCGAGCTGCGCCGCGGCGCGCGAATCGCTGACGCTCGGCGCGCTGGCATCGCGCCAGAAAGGCGGCGGGCCCTGCGCGGCCAGCCTGCGCTATTCGACGCACTGGGCGCAGCGCCTGCCGCGCGACCTGCCGCTGTATCCCGACGCGCGTGTCACCGAAGCGGCGGGCAACGATTCCGGCGGCTGCGCGATCCGCGCGGTGAGCTTCGCCAGTTCGGCACCGCTGCAGAAGGTGCTGGATTATTATTATACCCGCGCCTCGAACGCGGGCTATTCGGCCGAGCATCAGGCCGATGGCGGCGAACATGTGCTGGGCGGCACGCGCAAGCGCGACGACGGCGCGTTCGCGGTGTTCCTGACCAGCCGGGGCGATGGCGGCACGGACGTTGATATCGTGGCGAACCGGGGGATTTGAGAACAGGAGGTTGGTCTCGATTCCCGTCCGTGCTGACTTTGTCGAAGCGCTGCACTTTGTTCGACCGCTGAGAAGAAAGCAGTCCTTCGACAGGCTCAGGACGAACGGGGTTTTGGGCTGAGGCAGACCAGGATCAACGAACGGTTCTAATCTGGCCCCATCCGCGCTAACGCGGGCGGCATGTATTCCCTCTTCCTTGTCATGGCCGGCGGCGCGGTCGGTTCGGGTGCGCGGTATTTGACCGGGCGCGCGATGTTTGCGCTGCTTGGCCCCGATTACCCCTGGGGCACGCTGGCGGTCAATCTGATCGGCGGGTTCCTGATGGGCGCATTGGTCGGCACGCTGGCGCGCGCCGCCGGGTCGGGCGAGCAATGGCGACTGCTTCTCGCGGTCGGGGTGCTTGGCGGCTTCACCACCTTCTCCGCCTTCTCGCTCGACACGGTATCGATGATCGAGCGCGGCGACATCGGCACCGCAGGCGTCTATGTACTGGCCTCGGTCATCGGATCGTGCGCCGCCTTGTTCGCCGGCCTTACCCTTACGAGAATTGCAGCATGAGCGACCAGGACGTCCGCACCTTCAAGGTCGGGGCCGATGACGACGGCATCCGGCTCGATCGCTGGTTCAAGCGCAACCTGCCCGACACCAGCTTCACCAGCGTGGCGATGTGGGCACGCACCGGGCAGCTGCGGGTCGATGGTGCGCGCGCCACTCCGGGCGACCGCGTGACCGTCGGCCAGTTGATCCGCGTGCCCCCGGCCGAGGCGGTGCGCGAGGATGCGCCGAAGAAGAAGGAGCGCGTCGAACTTTCCGACGAGCAGAATGCGTACATCCGCGAGATGGTGATCCACCGCGACGCGCAGGCGATCGTGATCAACAAGCCGCCCGGCCTCGCCACGCAAGGCGGGACCAAGACGACCGAGCATGTCGACGGGCTGCTCGACGGGCTGGAATTCGACGGCGAGAGCCGGCCGAAGCTGGTCCACCGTCTGGATAAGGATACGAGCGGCGCATTGCTGATCGCGCGCACCACGCGCGCGGCGGCGTACTTCGCCAAGACCTTCTCCTCGCGCACCGCGCGCAAGACCTATTGGGCGCTCGTCGTCGGCGTGCCGTCGATCGAGGACGGCACGATCGAACTGCCAATCGCCAAGCAGCCCGGCAGCGGCGGCGAGAAGATGCATGTCGACGAGAAGGAAGGATCGCCCGCGCGGACGCGATACCGCGTGATCGAGATGGCTGGCACGACCACCGCCTGGCTCGAACTGATCCCCTATACCGGGCGCACGCACCAGTTGCGCGTGCACCTGGCCGCGATCGGCCACCCGATCGTCGGCGACGGCAAATATGGCGGGCAGGCCGCGTTCCTGACCGGCAATATCAGCCGCAAGATGCACCTGCATTCGCGCCGCATTCGCGTCGATCACCCCGACGGCGGCGAGATCGACGTCCAGGCCGAACTGCCGCCGCATTTCGCCGAGAGTCTGAAACAGCTCGGGTTCGACGAGATGCTAGGCAATACGATGCCGCTCGAAACCCCGCCGCCGCCGAGCAAGGCGGTGAAGAAGCAGCAGGCCAAGCAGCACGCCAAGACCGTGCGCAAGGAGCGCAAGGGCGAGCGCCGCAACCGCGGCAGCGATGCGGCGACGACGCGTCCGGGGGCTGGCGCCAAGAAACCGGGGGCGAAAAAGCCCGGACCGAAGCCGCTCGGCGCGAAGAAGCCCGGGCCCAAGAAGCACGCGCCGAGGACGTGACCTCTCCATCCTTCACCGAGGTGTAAGCGATGCACCCCATCGCGCATCTGATGCGGACATTCCCGTGAACAAGCTGGCCCTGTTCGATTGCGACGGCACGTTGGTCGACAGCCAGGCGAACATCTGTGCCGCGGTCGAGGAGGCGTTCGCGCTGCACGGCGTGGCGATTCCGGAGCGCGCGGCGATCCGGCGCATCGTCGGCCTCAGCCTGGTCGAGGCGATGCGCGGGTTGCTGCCGGCGGCCGGCGACGCGCAGCACCGCGCGATGGCCGAGGATTACAAGCTGGCCTTCCAGCGCATGCGCGCGACCGGGGCGCTGGCGGACGAGCCGCTGTTCGAGGGCATGATCGCCGCGCTGGATGCGATCGAAGCGGATGGCTGGGTGCTGGGCGTGGCGACGGGCAAGTCGGATCGCGGCCTCGCGCATGTGCTCGACCTGCACGGCATCCGGCAGCGCTTCGTCACGCTGCAGACCGCCGATCGCCACCCGTCCAAGCCGCATCCGTCGATGATCGCACTGGCGATGGCCGAGGCCGGTGCCACGCCCGAGACCACGGTGATGATCGGCGACACGAGCTACGACATGCTGATGGGCCGCAACGCCGGCACGCGCGCGCTGGGCGTGGCATGGGGCTATCATCCGGCCGCGGAACTGATCGCCTGCGGTGCGCACGCCGTGGCGGAGCGTGTCGCCGATCTGCCGGGGCTGATGCGGGGATAGGCGGACCAAATATACCGTCATCCTGAACTTGTTTCAGGATCTAGGCGCGGTCATCCGCCTTACGGACATTGTCTTTTTGGTAACTGGCCGCGCATGGATCCTGAAACGTGTTCAGGACGACGAGAGTGTATCCGAGGCGTTTCCACACTTCGCTCTTGCCCACCGCCATTGTAAGGCAACACCATGACCGACCCCGACGCCCTCGCCCGCAACCGTTATTATGCGATCGTCGCCAGCCGCATCGTGGCCGCCGCCGGGGCGGTGTTCGGGCTGGTGCTGCTCTCGCGCGGGGTGATGTGGGAGCAGAAGGTGTTGGGCACCGCGATCGTCATCTCGGCGATGATCGTGATGGCGGTAGTGCCGGCGGCGCTGGCGCGGCGCTGGCGCACGCCGCCGCAAGGGTAAGCGACGATGAAGCGATTCTGGACGGACGTGTCGGTCGATGCCGCGGGCGTCGTGGCGCTGGACGGCAAACCCGTGCGCACGCCCGGACGCGTGCCGCTGGCCCTGCCCTTCCCGGCCCTGGCCGAGGCGGTGGCGGACGAATGGCGCGCGGTCGAGGGCGAGATCGATCCGCGTGCGATGCCGATGACCGGCCTGTCCAACGCCGCGATCGACCGCATCGCGCCGGACGTCCCCGCCTTCGCCGCCAGCCTGGCGACGTTCGGGGAGAGCGACCTGCTATGCTATCGCGCGCCAGAACCGGAGGCTCTGGTAGAGCGCCAGGCGCAATTATGGGATCCGCTGCTCGCCTGGGCCAGGATGCGCTACGACGTGCATTTCGAGATCGTCCACGGCATCATGCACACGCGCCAGCCGCAGGCGACGACCGCGCGCCTGGGTGAGGCGATGGCGGCGCGATCGGCCTGGGAACTGGCGGGCCTGTCCCCGATCGTGACGATCGGCGGCTCGCTGATCGCGGCGCTCGCCCTGGTCGAGCGGGCGGCGAGCGCGGACGAGGTGTGGCGCGCGGTCGAGGCGGACGAGGATTGGCAGACCGAGCAATGGGGCCGCGACGAAGTGTCGATCGCCGCGCTCGAATCGCGGCGGCGCGATTTCTTCGCCGGGGCGCGCTTCCTCGACCTGCTGGCCTGAGATCGTGGCCGGTCCGCATCGCAGCCCGTACCGGTCGAACGGCTGGGCCGAATCGGCGCAGGCGTGGATCGCCGACATGGGCGATGCCGGGGATTTCGGGCGCCGCTTCGTGCTCGATCCGCCGATGCTGGCACGGGTACGCGGGCGGGGTTTCGGCACCGCGCTGGACGTCGGCTGCGGCGAGGGGCGGTTCTGCCGGATGCTGGCAAAGGAAGGGATCGCGACGACGGGGATCGATCCGGTCCCGGCGCTGATCGAGCATGCGCGCGGGCGGCATCCCGGCGGCGACTATCGCGTCGGCAGGGCGGAGGCGCTGGATTTCCCCGATGCGTCGTTCGATCTGGTCGTCAGCTACCTGTCGCTGATCGACATTCCCGATGTGGCAACGGCGATCGCGGAAATGGCGCGCGTGCTGCGGCCGGGAGGCACGCTGCTGATCGCCAATCTCAACAGCTTCAACACCGCAGGCATGCCGGGCGGATGGGAAACCGATTTCAGCGGGCGGGTGCGCTATTCGATCGACCATTATCTCGACGAACGGGTCGATTGGGCGAGCTGGCGCGGCATCCGCATCCAGAACTGGCACCGGCCGTTATCGACCTATATGGGGCTTCTGCTCGAGCGGGGCCTGACATTGACGCATTTCGCGGAACCGGCGCCGATCGGCGGGGACGAGAAGCAGGTCGCGCGGTATCGGCGCGTGCCGTGGTTCCTGATCATGGAGTGGCGGAAGGGCGCTGGATAATGCCCCGCCTCCGTTCGCCCTGAGCTTGGCGAAGGGCATGCGCGGCGCTTGGGCTTCGACCGGTTCAGCCCGAACGGGGTTGCAGGTTCAACGCAGCAGTTTGCGGATGAAACCGATGATGCCGGTCTGGCGCGAACGCTTGATCCGTTCCGCCGCGAGGATCGTCTTCACGTTGCCGAAGCATTCCTCGACGTCGTCGTTGACCATGACGTAATCATAGCCGTCCCAATGGCTGACCTCGTTCGCGGCGCGATCCATCCGGGCGTTGATCACATCCATCGAATCGGTCGCGCGCTTTTCCAGGCGGTCGCGCAGGATCGGCATCGAGGGCGGCAGGATGAACACGCGGACCACGTCGCCACCAGCGAGCTGGTGCAATTGCTGCGCGCCCTGCCAATCGATGTCGAACAGGATATCCTTGCCCTGTTCCAGAACGTTCCAAACCTGCGCCTTGGGCGTGCCGTAGCGATGGTTGAAGACGTGCGCCCATTCGAGGAATTCGTGGTTCGCCACCATCTCGCGAAAAGTTTCGAGATCGACGAAATGATAGTCCTTGCCATCGACCTCGCCCGGACGCGGCGGGCGCGTAGTATAGGACACCGACATGCTGAGTTCGGGTTCGGCCGCGAGCAGCTTGCGTGCGATGGTCGATTTGCCCGCGCCCGAGGGCGAAGACAGCACGAAGAGCACGCCACGGCGCTTGAAGCCGTGGGGATCTTCCTGGTCGATCGGTTTTGCGGAATCCGGCATGGGCGCTAGTGGCGGCGTGATGGGGCGCGCGTCAACCCATGCACGCCCCTGCCCGCCAACAAAACCACGTCGCGGACTGCCTGGAGTCAGATCGGCGTCTTCGCCGCACGGTGACGATCATAAGCCTTTTTCGCGACATAAGCGCCGCCGAGTGCCAGACCGAACGGCCCGAGACGGGGGATCAGCCGGCTCGCGATCATACCGATCGCGGCACCCTTCAGCCCGCCATTGCCGTCGCGACGATCAATCTCGCCGCCGATAAGTGCTCCAAGAATACCACGAATCATGCCTTCTCTCCCTGAATTCCGCCAAACACCTTGGCCTTGAGTTCGGTCGCGCCGCGCAGCACGGCCCAGCCGACCGCATAGGTGACGACCAAAGGCAGCGTCACCTTCAGCACATTGGCAACGATCGCGCCCTTGATCGCGCCGTCCGCCGCACCGTCGTCGCCACTCATCGAATCGATCGCGCCGCCAATCAGCGCGCCTATGGTCGTTGCACCCATGATATGACGTCCTCCGCTTGCGGGAGCATAGCGCGCGAGGCGGTGTGGAGTTCCGTTGCTTGCTCCTCCCCGGCACGGGGAGGTGGCACGCGCAGCGTGACGGAGGGGTAGGCCGGCAACGGAGCGTTTGGGGAGAGCCCCCTCCACCACCAGCCTGAAGAGGCTTGCGACTGCCACCTCCCCGTGCCGGGGAGGATCAGGTCATGTCTTCCGGGCGGACCAACCGATCGAACGTCGCTTCATCGACCAGCCCGAGTGCCAGCCCGGATTCCTTCAACGTCAGCCCTTCGGCATGCGCGTGCTTGGCGATCTTGGCGGCGTTGTCGTAGCCGATTTCGGGCGCGAGCGCAGTCACCAGCATCAGCGAGCGCGCGACGAGATCGGCGATGCGCGCGCGATCCGGTTCGAGGCCGTCGACGCAGCGTTCCGCGAAACTCTCCATGCCGACGGACAGCAGATCGATCGAGCGGAGCACCGCCGCGCCGATCAGCGGTTTGAACACGTTGAGTTCGAGATGCCCCTGCATCCCGCCGACGGTGACGGCGGTGTGATTGCCGATCACCTGCGCGGCGACCATCGTCAGCATCTCGCACTGCGTGGGGTTGACCTTGCCCGGCATGATCGAACTGCCAGGCTCGTTCTCCGGCAGATGCAGTTCGCCGATGCCGGAGCGCGGGCCGCTGCCGAGCAGGCGGATGTCGTTGGCGATTTTCGTGAGCGAGACGGCGAGGCCGTTCAGCCGGCCGGAGAAATCGACGAGAGTGTCGTGGCTGGCCAGCGCCTCGAACTTGTTGGGCGCGGTCAAGAACCGGAAACCGGCGAGATCGGAGACGGCGGCGGCGAAATCCTCGGCGAACCCGTCCGGCGCGTTGAGGCCGGTGCCTACCGCCGTGCCGCCCTGTGCGAGCCTGCTCAGGCCATGTTCGATCAGTGGCAGCAGGCGCGTGCGGGCGAGGCGGATCTGCGCGTAATAGCCGGAAAATTCCTGCCCCAGCGTCAGCGGCGTCGCGTCCTGCAGGTGCGTGCGGCCGATCTTCACGATATCGCCCCACGCCTGCACCTTGGCGAGCAGGCTGGCCTCCAGCGTTTCCAGCGCGGGGACGAGGCGGCGGGAGGCGGCGAGCGCGGCGGCGACATGGAGCGCGGTCGGGAAGCTGTCGTTGGACGACTGGCTCATATTGACGTGATCGTTGGGGTGGACGGGCGATTTTCCGCCGCGCTTGCCGGTGAGGATCTCGTTGGCGCGACCGGCGATCACCTCGTTGACGTTCATGTTGCTCTGCGTACCGCTGCCGGTCTGCCAGATGACCAGCGGGAAATGATCGTCGAGCGTGCCCGACGCGACTTCGGCGGCGGCGGTCTCGATCGCATCGGCGAGATTTCCGTCGAGGCCGTGGCGGCGGTTCACGCGGGCGGCGGCCTGTTTCACGAGCGCGAGCGCGTGGACGATGGCGATCGGCATGCGTTCGTGCGCGCCGAATGGGAAGTTCTCGATCGAGCGCTGGGTCTGCGCGGCCCAATAGGCCTGGGCGGGGACGTCTATCGGGCCGAACGAGTCGGTTTCGATGCGGGTTTCCTGGGACACAAAACCTCCGTTCGCCCTGAGCCTGTCGACGGGCCGTTCCGTCTCACCTAGGTAAGGAAGAACGGTGCTTCGACAAGCTCAGCACGAACGGGGTGAGGGCAAAGCCCCTTTACTTCTTTCTTTTGAAATCCACCGCCACGACGTTCGATCCGTCCTCGACCGGTACCGCGGTCGGGCCGTCATTCTCGGCTTCGTCGTGCGGATCGGGGCCGTCCGGGCCTTCCTGCGCCTGGAAGCGGAGTTCGAAATTCACGCTCGGATCGTGGAAGCCGGTGACGGACGAATAGGGAATCACCAGCTTCGAGGGCACCTGGTTGAAGCTGAGGCCGATCGAGAAGCGCTCGTTGTCGACGACCAGATCCCAATAGCGATTCTGCATCACGATGGTCATCTCGTCCGGAAACCGCTCGATCAGGCGCTGCGGGATGTCGACGCCGGGTGCCTGGGTCTTGAAGGTGATGTAGAAATGATGGTCGCCGGGCAGGCCGCCGTTTTCCGCGACCGATCCGAGCACGCGGCCGACCACGGCGCGCAACGCTTCCTGGACGATCTCGTCATAGGGAATCAGGCTGTCGGGCATTCCATCGCTCATGGCCCCTTGGGTAGCGGGATTGGGGAGCGGGTCAAGATTGCCATCTCAATTGCGCTGGCCGAACGAGCCGCTATGGAGGCGCGGACATGCGCATCGCCTCCATCAGCCGCCGCACCAGCGAGACCAGCATCGACGTGACCGTCAATCTGGACGGGACCGGGATCTACGAGGTTTCGACCGGGATCGGCTTCTTCGATCACATGCTCGAACAGCTTTCCCGCCACGGGTTGATCGACCTGAGCGTGAAGACGGTGGGCGACCTGCATATCGACCAGCACCACACGGTCGAGGATACCGGGCTGGCGATCGGCGAATGCGTGGCCAGGGCGCTGGGCGAGAAGCGCGGCATCCGCCGCTACGCCGACGCGCTGTCGCCGATGGACGAGACGCTGACCCGCGTCGCGATCGACATTTCCGGGCGGCCGTATCTGGTGTGGAAGACCGAATTCTCGCAGAAGAAACTGGGCGAGATGGACACCGAGATGTTCGAGCATTTCTTCCATTCGTTCGCACAGACCGCCGGCGTGACGCTGCACATCGAGACGCTGTACGGGCAGAACAACCACCATATCGCCGAGGCCGCGTTCAAGGGCCTCGCGCGGGCGCTGCGCACGGCGGTGGAGATCGATCCGCGCAAGGCCGACGCGATCCCCAGCACCAAAGGCGTGTTGTAGAATGGAGCGGCCCGACGCCCCCCTGTGCGCGATCGTGCTAACCTATGTCGTGCCGCTCGATCAGATCGA
This sequence comes from Sphingomonas sp. Leaf357, assembly GCF_001423845.1. Taxonomy (NCBI): domain Bacteria; kingdom Pseudomonadati; phylum Pseudomonadota; class Alphaproteobacteria; order Sphingomonadales; family Sphingomonadaceae; genus Sphingomonas; species Sphingomonas sp. Leaf357. The sequence continues at coordinate 75,711 of NZ_LMPM01000001.1, forward strand.
TGCCCGCATGAAGGCGCATGTCGCGTGGCTGGAACAGGGCTATGATGCCGGGCTGTTCCTCGCTTCCGGGCGGCGGACCCCGCGCATCGGCGGGGTGATCCTGTGCCGCGGTGCCAAGGCCGAGGCCGAGGCTCTCGTCGCCACCGATCCGTTCGTGGCGAGCGGGGCCGCGACGGCTGAGGTGATCGCCTTCACCGCAAGCATGGCGGCGGACGGATTTTCCGCGCTGCTGGCATGAATATCGCGCTGATCGATTACGGCGCGGGCAATCTCCATTCGGTCCACAACGCCCTGCGCGCGGCGGGGGCGAGCGGCATTGCCATCACCGCCGACGCGGATGTGGTGGCGAAGGCCGACCGGATCGTGCTGCCCGGCGTGGGCGCGTTCGGTGCCTGCGCCGCCGCATTGCGCGTGGTGCCGGGGATGATCGAGGCGCTGGAGTCGCGCGTGCGGGGGGACGGCGCGCCGTTCCTCGGCATCTGTGTCGGCATGCAATTAATGGCCGAGACGGGCGAGGAGCATGGCGTTCACGCCGGGCTCGGCTGGATGAAGGGTACGGTGGCGCTGCTGGATCGGAAGTTGGCGAAGGTGCCGCACATGGGGTGGAACGACGTTGTTCCAACATCCGATAACCCTCTGATACTGCAGGGAGAAGCGTATTTCCTGCACTCTTATGCGTATCGCGGAGAGGATGTCATAGCGACGACCGATCATGACGGCGAAATCACCGCCGCGATCGGGCGCGACACCATGATCGGCGTGCAGTTCCACCCCGAAAAGAGCCAGCGCTACGGCCTCGCGCTGCTGGAAAGGTTTCTCGCATGGCGTCCCTGATCGTGTTTCCCGCCATCGACCTGAAGGGCGGGCAGGTCGTGCGGCTGGCCGAGGGCGATATGGACCGCGCGACCGTCTATGGCGACGATCCGGCGGCGCAGGCGATGCTCTTCGCGGGCCAAGGCGCGGAGTATCTGCACGTCGTCGATCTCGACGGGGCGTTCGCGGGCAAATCGGTGAACGGCGAGGCGGTGGCGAGCATCGTCGCGCAGTTTCCGGGCCATGTGCAGCTGGGCGGCGGGATCCGCGACCGGGCGGGGATCGAGCGGTGGTTCGATCTCGGCGTGTCACGCGTGGTGATCGGCACGGCGGCGCTGGAGCATCCGGAGCTGGTGCGCGCGGCGGCGAAGGATTTCCCCGGCGGGATCGTCGTCGCGGTGGACGCAAAGGACGGCATGGTCGCGACGCGCGGCTGGGCCGATGTCTCGAGCGTCGAAGTGATCGACATGGCGCGGCGCTTCGAGGATGCGGGGGTCGCCAGCCTGTTGTTCACCGATGTCGGCCGGGACGGGATGCTCAAGGGGTGCAACGTCGAGGCGACGGTGGATCTGGCGCGCAGCGTGCGGATCCCGGTGATCGCGAGCGGCGGCGTGAAGGGGATCGGCGAGATCCACGTATTGGCGCTGCATGCCCATGACGGCGTCGAGGGCGTGATCACCGGGCGGGCATTGTATGACGGTCGGCTGGATCTGGCGGCGGCATTGAGCGTGGCGGCGGCGGCGTGATCTACCCCCCTCATGGCTCGCGCAATGAGCAGCCTGCCATATTCCCCTCCCCCAGCCCCTTCCGCAAGCGGGAGGGGGATTTGACCGTCCGGGCCCGCGTCATCCCCTGTCTCGACGTGGCGAACGGGCGCGTCGTGAAGGGCGTGAACTTCGTCGATCTGAAGGACGCCGGCGATCCCGTCGAGCAGGCGCGCGCCTATGACGCGGCGGGGGCGGACGAATTGTGCTTCCTCGACATCACCGCCAGCCACGAGGCGCGCGGCACGATCCTGGACGTCGTGCGTCGGACGGCGGAGGTGTGCTTCATGCCGGTGACGGTCGGCGGCGGGGTGCGCAGCGCGGACGATGCGCGCGCGCTGCTGCTGGCCGGCGCGGACAAGGTGGCGGTGAATTCCGCCGCGGTCGCTCGGCCGGAACTGGTGGCTGAGATCGCCGATCGCTTCGGCAGCCAGTGCTGCGTCGCCTCGGTCGATGCGCGACGCACCGCCGGCGGCTGGGAAGTGTTCACGCATGGCGGGCGGCGCGCGACGGGGATCGATGCGGTCGAGCACGCGCTGAACCTCGTACGGCTGGGGGCGGGCGAATTGCTGGTAACGTCGATGGACCGGGACGGGACGCGCGGCGGATACGACCTCGACCTGATCCGCACGATCGCCGACCGGGTCGCGGTGCCGGTGGTCGCGTCGGGCGGGGTCGGGGGCTTGGGCGATCTGGTCGCCGGCGTGATCGACGGGCACGCCAGCGCGGTGCTGGCGGCGAGCATCTTCCATTTCGGCGAAGCGAGCATCGCCGATGCGCATGCCGCGCTGGCGGCGGCCGGGGTGCCGGTGCGCCGGCCGGTTTCGCAATAATCGTCATGCTGAACTTGTTCAGCATCCAGGCGCGGTCACCGGATCCAACGACCATGTCGGTTTGGCGGATGACCGCGCCTGGATCCTGAAACGAGTTCAGGATGACGGGAAATTAACGGCAACGCGCTATTCTCTTCCGATGCGCGCGCTGCTCCTCCCCCTGCTCACCCTCCCCACCGCGCTGGCCGCTACGCCGCATAGCGGGGTGATCCACACGCGCAGCATGCCGGAATTGTCGGATATCGCCTTGTTCGTGATGGCGGCGGCCGGGGTGTGGATCGTGCGGCGGGCGATGCGCCGGCGCTTCGCGAAAACGCGCCCAGACAGACCCCGGCATTGACCTTCCCGACCCCTTGCGCCAGCGAAGGCGCATGGCCGACGATATCCTGACGACGCTCGAAGCGACGATCCGCGACCGGCGCGGGGCCGACCCGGCGACGTCCTACACCGCCAAGCTGTTCGCGCGCGGGCGCGCCAAGATCGCGCAGAAATTGGGCGAGGAGGCGGTGGAAACCGTGATCGCCGCCGTCAGCGACGATCGCGCCGAACTGACCAAGGAAGCGGCGGACCTCGTCTTTCACCTGCTCGTGTTGCTCGCCGATGCGGATCTCGGCCTGGACGACGTGCGCGCCGAGATCGCGCGGCGCGAAGGCGTGTCGGGGATCGACGAAAAGGCGGGGCGGCAATCTTAATCTCCCCTCCCGCTTGCGGGAGGGGTCGGGGGAGGGCATGTAAATGATCGCCGCGTCGGGACAATGGGACAGGCCCTCCCCTAACCCCTCCCGCAAGCGGCAGGGGGACTAATGCCGATCGACGCCACCAAGCCGTATGACGACCAGAACATCTTCGCGAAGATCCTGCGCGGAGAGATCCCGTCGCAGCGCGTTTACGAGGACGAATGGGCGGTCGCGTTCCACGACATCAACGCGCAGGCGCCGATCCACATCCTGGTGATCCCGCGCGGCGCCTATGTCTCGTGGGACGATTTCTCGGCCAGGGCATCCGAGGCGGAGATCGCCGGCTTCATCCGCGCGGTCGGCAAGGTGGCGCGCGATGCCGGGCTGGTCGTGCCGGGATACCGCCTGCTCGCCAACACCGGGCGGCAATCGGGCCAGGAAGTGGCGCACCTCCACGTCCATATCCTGGCCGGGCAACCGCTGGGCCCGATGCTGGTCAAGCGCTAGCGGATCAGGGTTTTTCACTCCGTTCGTTTCGAGCGCAGTCGAGAAACCGCGACCGGACACGTATGGCGGTTTCTCGACTTCGCTCGAAACGAACGGGTGGATAAGGAGGTGCCGGCGCACCGGCCCAGCCTACAGCGGCCCGCCGATAAGGGATTGCACGTCTTCGATTTGTCATTAGGCTCCGCGCCATAATTAGGATGCCGCCTCGGGGTCGGGGCGGCGAAGGGGACAAGCGATAATGGCGACACAGCCCACGACGGGTATCCTCTCGCGCATGTTGCTCCGCAAGACGGTGGAGCAGGTGCAGCGCGAGACGGAGAAGAGCGAACTCAAGCGTACTTTGGGCGCGTGGAACCTGGTGTTCCTCGGCATCGGCTGCATCATCGGCGCGGGCATCTTCGTCCGCACCGGCAGCGCGGCGTCGCTGCATGCCGGCCCGGCCGTGCTGATCTCGTTCGTCATCGCCGGCATCGTCTGCGGCTTGGCCGGCCTGTGCTACGCCGAACTGTCCTCGACCCTGCCGGTGTCCGGATCGGCCTATACCTACAGCTACACCACGATCGGCGAATTCGCCGCGTGGATCATGGGCGCGCTGCTGCTGCTCGAATACGGGCTGGCCGCATCGGTCGTCGCGGTCGGCTGGGCAGGCTATGTCGTCAGCCTGCTCAGGGATTTCGGCCTCGTCATCCCGGTCGAGCTGACCGGTCCGACCGGGCACAGCGTGATGCAGGCGGCGGGCAACGATCTGGTCCCCGTACTCGTCAACGGCGCGCCGGTGACATACCTGTTCAACCTGCCCGCCTTCCTGATCTGCATGGCGATGACCGCCCTGCTGGTGGTCGGCGTGTCGGAGAGCGCGAAGGTCAACAACTTCATCGTCGCTGTGAAGCTGACGGTGATCATCGCCTTCATCCTGATCTGCGGCGGTTTCGTGATCGCGCATTTCGATACGCTGAAGTCCAACTGGGACCCGTTCATCCCGGCGGCGACCGGTGAGGACGGCAAGTTCGGCTGGGGCGGCATCCTGCGCGCCGCGTCGATCGTGTTCTTCGCCTATATCGGGTTCGAGGCGGTCTCGACCGCCGGGCAGGAAGCCAAGGATCCGAAGAAGGACATGCCGATCGGTCTGCTCGGGTCGCTAGCGGCCTGCACGGTGATCTACATCCTCGTGTCGATCGTGATGACGCTGATCGTCAACTACAAGACGCTGAACGTGCCGGATCCCGTCGCCGTCGCGGTCGATGCGCTGGGGCCGCAATGGGCGTGGTTCGCCAAGCTGGTGAAGGCCGGCGCGATCGTCGGCCTGACCTCCGTCGTATTGGTGCTGATGTACGGCCAGACGCGCATCTTCTACACGATGGCGCGCGACGGCCTGCTGCCGCGCGTGTTCGCCACCGTCCATCAGAAGTTCAAGACGCCGTGGGTCAACACGATCCTGGTCGGCCTGATCACCGCGGTGGCGGCGGCGTTCTTCGACATCAACACTTTGGGCGACATGACCTCGGTCGGCACGCTGGCGGCGTTCGCGATCGTCTGCCTGTCGGTCATCTGGCTGCGCAAGACGCATCCGGAGATCCCGCGCGGGTTCAAGGTGCCGCTGTTCCCGGTCCTGCCGGGCCTCGGCATCGTCGCCTGTATCGCGCTGATCTTCACGGTCGAGTATCGCGTGCTGGTGTTCTTCGGCTGGTACACGCTGGGGGCGATCGTGTTGTATTTCGCCTACGGCATGCGCCACAGCCGGCTGGCCAAGGGGCTGGACGAGGAAGATGGCCCGGAGATGGGCGAATATGTCGCGCCGGTGAAGCACTGATCCAAGGCGGGCGTTGCGAATGAAGAAGGGGCCGGGAAGTGATTCCCGGCCCCTTCTTTATGTCGTCACCCCGGCGAAGGCCGGGGCCGCTGCGCAATCGGCAATCGCCTGCCCCGCATCCGGCGGCCCCGGCATTCGCCGGGGCGACGAGGGTTCAGTCGATCTTTGCGGCCAGCGCCTTCAGGTCCACCTGCGGGCGGGCACCGACATGGCTGATGATCTCCGCGGCGCACAACGCACCAAGCTTCAGCGATTGTTCGATGCTCTTGCCGCTCGCTTGGCCGGAGAGAAAACCGGCGGCGAACAGGTCGCCCGCCCCGGTCGTGTCGACGACGCGCTCGACCGGCGCGGCGGGGACGGAGGTCGTCTTGCCGCCGGAGACCGCGATCGCGCCCTTTTCGCTGCGCGTGACGACCAGCATCGGCACGTCCGCCGCCGCCGCCGCGACCGCGGCGTCGAAATCCTCGATCTCCATCAGCGCGAGGATCTCGGCCTCGTTGGCGAACATGATGTCGATCAGGCCATCGGCCATCAACTTGCGGAAATCACCGCCGTGGCGCGAGATGCAGAACACGTCGCTGAGCGTGAAGGCGACCTTGCGGCCGGCCTTGCGCGACACCTCGATCGCGGCACGCATCGCGGCGCGCGGCTCCTCGGGATCCCAGAGATAGCCTTCGAGATACAGGATCGCGGCATCGGCGATCAGCGCGTGATCGAGTGCCGCCTCGGGCAGGTATTGCGACGCGCCCAGGAAGGTGTTCATCGTGCGCTGCCCGTCGGGCGTGACGAAGATCAGGCAGCGTGCGGTGGTCGGCTCGCCATCGCGCGCGGCGGTGCCGAAGGCGACGCCCATCGCGCGGATGTCGTGCGCGAAGACATCGCCGAGCTGATCCTTCGCGACCTGGCCGATGAAACCGCATTTGCCGCCCAAGGCCGCGATGCCGGCGACGGTGTTCGCCGCCGAACCGCCCGACGCCTCGATCCCCGGACCCATCTTGGCGTAGAGCGCATCCGCGTCCTCGGGCGAGAACATCAGCTGCATCGAGCCCTTGGCCATGCCTTCCGAGGTGATGAAGGCATCGTCGCACTGCGACAGGACATCGACGATGGCGTTGCCGATGGCGACGACGTCGTAAGTTGGGGTGGTCAAGGTGCGCGCTCCTGAGCGGAATTGGGATGACCGCGCACTAGGGGGCGGCGCGCGTCGACGCAACTATGCGGCACCCCGCCCCCAGCCCCGTCCGTGCCGAGCCTGTCGAAGCACTGCCTGCCTTCTACCCGCAGGCGAAGACAGGACAGCCCTTCGACAGGCTCAGGGCGGACGGTGTTGGAGGTGATCGCTTCCCGTCTCAAAACCCTCTAAACCCTCACCATGATCCAGGCGCTCTACCTTTCCATCGCGCAGCTCGGCGACCGGCGCTTCGTCGCGGTGTTCCTGAAATCGCTATTGCTGACCGTCATACTGCTCGCGGTGCTGGGGGTGGGCGGCTGGTTCGGGATGCTGTGGCTGATCGCGTGGTCGGGCGCGGGGGAGACGGTGTACGACTTCGCCGGCGTGGTGGCGGCGATCCTCGCGCTGATCGCGGCGGGCGTGCTGTTCCGCGCGGTGGCGATGCTGGTGATCGGGCTGTTCGCCGACGAGATCGTGCTGGCCGTGGAAGCGAAACATTATCCTGACAGGCTCGCCGCCGCGCGCCCCGTGGCGATCGGGCGATCGATCGCGATGGGCCTGGGATCGGCGGGACGCTTCCTGATCGTCAACATCGCGCTGTCGCCGATCTATCTGCTGCTGCTGTTCACCGGGGTCGGCCCGGCGATCCTGTTCTTCGTCGTCAACGGCTGGCTGCTGGGGCGCGATCTGGGCGACATGGTCGCGGTGCGCCACGTCGCGGCGGCCGACCTGAAGGCGTGGCGCGGATCGACCGCGATCAGCCGTTTCGTGCTCGGGCTGATCGGCACCGGACTGTTCGTGCTGCCCATCGTCAACCTCGCCGCACCGGTTATAGTGGCGGCGATGGCCACGCACTGGTTCCATATGGGCTTCCATCAGAGATTTCGGGGGGAACGGACGTGAAGCGCGCGATGCTTGTATTGCTGCCAGGGCTGGCGCTCGCCGGGTGCGCGTCCGGCGGATCCGCCCCGCGCCCGGCCCGCGCCGCGCCGGTGCCGATCCCGACCGGCACGTTCGGCCTGGAAGGCGTGATCGGGCAGAACGCCCGCGGGCTGGTCGCGCGCTTCGGCACGCCGACCGCCGACCTGATGGAGGGCAATGCGCGCAAGCTGCAGTTCAGCAGCGCGACCTGCGTGCTGGACGCGTATCTCTACCCCAAGGGATCGGCCGAACCGGTGGTCACCTATCTCGACACGCGGCAGGGCGATGGCAGCCCGGTGGACCGGGCGAGTTGTGTTTCGGCGCTGGCGATGCGGGCGCGCAACGGGAAGTGAGGGTGCGGACGAGGTAAATCACCTCCGTCATCCTCGCGGAGGCGAGGATCCCGCTTCTTCCACTTGGTGCGGGGCAAGGCAGCGGGATCCCGGATCGAGTCCGGGATGACGGGGGTGGCTAAGTCTTAGCACAGTCGCGCCAAGGCCCACTGCGCCGCCTCGCGAATCACCGGCGACGGATCGTCCAGCAATCGCGACACGGGCGCGACCAACGCCGCCGATCCGCTATTGCCGGCCGCGATCAGGCAGTTGCGCACCATGCGGTCGCGACCGATGCGCTTGATCGGGGAGCCGGCGAAGACCTGGCGAAAGCCCGCATCGTCCAAGGCCAGCAGGTCCACCAGATCCGGCGCGGCGAGTTCGGCGCGCGGCGCGAAGGCGAGGTTGGCGCTGGCCGAGGCGGCGAACTTGTTCCACGGGCACACCGCGAGGCAATCGTCGCAGCCATAGATGCGGTTGCCGATCGCAGCGCGGAATTCGTGCGGGATCGGCCCGGCATGTTCGATCGTCAGGTAGGAAATGCAGCGTCGCGCATCGAGGCGGTAAGGCGCGGGGAACGCATCGGTCGGGCAGGCGCGCTGGCACGCGTCGCAACTGCCGCACGTATCGCTGCCCGGCACGTCCGGCGCGAGATCGAGCGTGGTGTAGATCGCGCCGAGAAACAGCCAGCTGCCATGATCGCGACTGACGAGATTGGTGTGCTTGCCCTGCCAGCCCAGCCCCGCCGCCTCTGACAAGGGCTTTTCCATCACCGGCGCGGTATCGACGAACACCTTCAGGTCGGACGGAATCTCCGCGACCAGCCAGCGGGCCAGCGCCTTCAGGTTGCGCTTCACAACGTCGTGATAATCGCCGCCCTGCGCATAGACCGAGATGCGCCCGATTTCCCCCTCGCCCGCCAGCGCGAGTGGATCGGTGGCGGGCGCGTAGCTCATGCCGAGCGCGATGACCGAGCGCACCTCGGGCCACAGAGCGGCGGGGGATTCGCGGTGATGGGCGCGCTCCTCCATCCAGATCATGTCGCCATGCCGCCCCTCGGACAGCCACTGGCGCAGGCGGGCGGCGGTCTGCGGCGCGGCATCGGCGCGCGCCACACCGCACGCGACGAAGCCGAATTCCATGGCTTTCGCCTTCAGGCGGTCAGTGAGTGGCTTGTCTTGCGGCACATCGCCCCGCTACCACGGACCGTGATTTCAGGGGAATTTTCGTTGACGAGCGAACTGGCGATCAGCGCGACCGGGCTGATCAAGAATTTCGGCGGGCGGCGCGTGGTCGACGGGGTCGATATCGCGGTGCCGAAGGGGACGATCTACGGCGTGCTCGGGCCGAACGGCGCGGGCAAGACGACGACGTTGCGCATGCTGCTGGGGATCATCGAGCCGGACGGGGGGAGCCGGACGCTGCTCGGCCATGATCGTCCGCGCGAGGCGAGCGACCGGGTCGGCTATCTGCCCGAGGAACGCGGCCTGTATCCGGCGATGAAGGCCAAGGATGCGATCGCATTCCTCGGCGCGCTGCGCGGGCTGGACCTGAAGACCGGGCGCAAGCGCGCGGTGGAATTGCTCGAGGCGGCGGGGCTCGGCCATGCGGTCGACACCAAGATCCGCAAGCTGTCGAAGGGCATGGCGCAATTGGTGCAGTTGCTGGGATCGGTGGTGCACCGGCCCGACCTGCTGGTGCTGGACGAACCGTTTTCCGGGCTGGACCCGGTCAATCAGGAGCGGCTGGAGGCGCTGATCCTGGCCGAGCGCGACCGGGGCGCGACGATCCTGTTCTCGACGCACGTGATGGCGCATGCGGAACGGCTGTGCGATCGCCTCGCGATCATCGCCGGGGGCAAGCGCCGGTTCGAGGGCACGGTGGCCGACGCGCGCGGCACGCTGCCGCTGCGCGCGCATTACGTGCCGCGCAGCGACGGGGAAGGTATCGCGGCGCTGCTGCCGGCCGATGCGGCGCGCGGCAGCAACGGCTGGACCTTCACCGTGCCGGACGACGGGGCGGAAGGGATCCTGAAGACGTTGATCGACGCCGGGTTCGGCATTTCCGGCCTGTCGATCGAGCGACCGGGGCTGCACGACGCGTTCGTGCGGATCGTCGGCGCGGATGCGCTGGACGACGAGGCGCGCACGCTGGAGGACGCGGCATGAGCACCAGCAACACCCGCCGCCTGATCCGCCAGACGCTGACCATCGCGCGGCGCGATTTCATCGCCACGGTGTTCACGCCGACCTTCCTGATCTTCCTGTTCGCGCCGCTGATCATGGGATCGTTCGGCGCGATCGGCGGGCTGGGCGCGGCGACCGTCGCCTCGGGTTCCGAGGGCAAGGAACGGATCGTCGCGATCGTCCCACCCGAACAGGCGACAGTGATGAAGGCGGTCGACGAGCGCATGCGCCGCGTGTTCCGCGGGCGCGACGAGAGCCCGCCGCCGCTGACCACCGAGACGCCCGACGCCGATCCGGCGGCCAAGGCGCGCGCCGAATTGCAGGCCAAGGATTACGACGTCGCCTCGGTCCTGTACGGGCCGCTCGACAAACCGTCGATCCTGTACGGCGCGCAAGGATCGCGCACCGCCGATTACCTCGCCGAACTGGCCGAGCAGACGCTGCGGGTCGGCCGCATCGGTGACGCCGCACCGCTGAGCCAAGCGACCAAGCACTCGATCGTCCGCGCCAAGGCCTCGATCGGCGGCAAGAACCAGGCGGCGTTCTTCACCGTGTTCGGCATCTTCTTCCTGACCCTGCTGCTGGCGGGCCAGGCGGTCGGCACGATGGCGGAGGAACGCAGCAACAAGGTGATCGAGGTGCTGGCCGCCGCGGTGCCGCTCGAATCGGTGTTCCTCGGCAAGCTGCTCGGCATGTTCGGCGTGGCGGTGCTGTTCGTCGCCTTCTGGGGAACATTGGTGAGCCAGATCAGCACGCTGATGCCGCCGACGATGGCCGCGGGCCTCGCCAATATCGGCCCGGCGGTGGGCATGCCGGCCTATATCGTCCTGTTCTTCGCCTATTTCACGATGGCGTATCTGCTGCTCGGCGCGGTGTTCCTGAGCGTCGGCGCGCAGGCCTCGACGATGCGCGAGATCCAGATGCTGTCGCTGCCGATCACGATCGTGCAGGTGGCGATGTTCGGGCTCGCCTCGGTCGCGGCGTCGCGGCCGGGCAGCGCGGTGGCGACGTTCGCCGAATGGTTCCCGCTCTCCTCCCCCTTCGCGATGGCGGCGCGCGCGGCGAACGCGCCGGAGGTGTGGCCGCATGTGCTGGCGCTGGCGTGGCAGTTGCTGTGGGTCGGCATCGTCATCACGATCGGTGCGCGCGCATTCCGGCGCGGGGTGCTGCAGTCGGGATCGGGCAAGCTGAACCTGAAGGCGCTGTTCGGGCGCTGATATTCCCTCTCCCGTCGGGAGAGGGGCGAACAATCACTATTGACCTTAGTGTCAGTTAGCGCTCCACTCTCTTCAAAATATCGGAGAGGCAGGATGGCGACTTTACTCAAGGACGCGGCCGAAGGGCCGGCGGTCGATCCGCTGGATGTCAGCCGTGCGGAATTGTACCGCGACGACACCTGGCACGCGCCGTTCCGCACGCTGCGCGCAACCGCGCCGGTGCACCGCGTCGAGCATAGCGATTACGGGCCCTATTGGTCGATCTCGTCCTACAAGCCGATCGTCGAAATCGAATCGCTGCCCGACATCTATTCCTCGCAGGCCGGCGGCATCACCATCGCCGACTTCATCGAGCGCGACGATGCGGTGAAGATGCCGATGTTCATCGCGATGGACCGGCCCAAGCATACCGGCCAGCGCCGCACCGTCGCCCCCGCCTTCACGCCATCGGAAATGGTGCGGATGAGCGACGACATCCGGCGGCGCACCGCCGAGATCCTCGATTCGCTGCCTTGGGGGCAGGAGTTCGACTGGGTCGATACCGTCGCGATCGAACTGACCACGCAGATGCTGGCGATCCTGTTCGACTTTCCATGGGAGGACCGGCGCAAGCTGACCTTCTGGTCGGATTGGGCGGGCGATATCGAACTGGCCAAGGACGAGACGAAGCGCGCCGAACGGCTCGGCTATATGTACGAATGCGGCGGCTATTTCCAGAAACTGTGGGACCAGAAGGTCGGCCAGCCGCCGACGCCGGACCTTATCAGCATGATGCTCCATTCGGACGCGATGCGCGAAATGGATCACCTCGAATTCCTCGGCAATCTCATCCTGCTGATCGTCGGCGGCAACGATACGACGCGCAACACGATGAGCGGCCTCGCCTACGGACTCGACAAATTCCCCGATGCGCGCGCGCAACTGGAGGGCGATCCGTCGCTGATCGGCAACAGCGTGCAGGAGCTGATCCGCTGGCAGACGCCGCTAGCGCACATGCGCCGCACGGCGACGCGCGATGCCGAGCTGATGGGGCACGAGATCGCGGCCGGCGACAAGTTGATCATGTGGTATCTCTCGGCCAATCGCGACGAGAGCGTGTTCGAGGATGCCGACCGGATCATGGTCGATCGTCCGAATGCGCGGCGGCATCTGGCGTTCGGGCACGGCATCCATCGCTGCGTCGGCGCGCGGCTGGCGGAATTGCAGATCGCGACTTTGCTGGAGGAGATGGCGAAGCGGCGGATGCGCGTGAACGTGGTGGCCGAGCCGGAGCGCGTCGCGCAATGCTTCGTCCATGGCTACAAGACATTGCCGGTTGAGATCAGCCGCTATTGAGCGCGGCGGCGGCGCGCTTCGGACGGGCGCCGGCGATCCAGCCGGCCCAGCTCAACCCCGCGCCGACCGCCAGCGTGGCGAGCACCACGACGATCACCGGTACGCGGCCGAACGCCAGGAATGCGTTCTGCCAGGCGGAGGTGTAGCCGACGCTGTCGAACAAGATCTGTTGGGCCACGATCACGGCACCGGCGACCAGGAACGGCCGGCCGTGGCGCGGTGCGGTGGCATAGAGCCACACGGTGATCGCGATACCCACCACGCTCGCCCAGCGGACGCCCCAGGCGAAGAGGTGGAAATCCTGCGGGCCGTGGATCGCGAGCGGCGGGACCAGATGGTTCAGCACGCGGCCGACGATCGGCATGATCAGCGGCAGCGGCGTGGCGAGCAGATAGCGGGCATGCAGTTGCACGCTGCGGCGATGCTTCAACGCCTGATGATAGAGATAGCCGAGCAGCACGACCGACGAACTGTCCATGATGCCGAGCCGCGCGCCATAGGTCTGATAGAACAGCTCCCCGTTCAGCGTGGCCGAGGCCATGCTCGAAACGACCGCCGCACCGCCGGCGAGGAACAGCGGAAAGACCGCGAGGCTCGCCATGCCAAGCGACCGGTGCAGCGCGAAGCGTCGATCGTGGATCGTCCAGCTTTGCAGCGCGAGCAGGAACAGCCACAGCGTCGCGGTGATGCCGTGGAAGTGAAAGCCCCAGGGCGATGTCGACAGGATCGAGAAATAGGTCGGCCAGAAGGCCAGGACCGTCAATGCGATCAGCGCGAGTATATAAAGATGAGCGTGACGAAACGGCATGACCGGCCCCCTCCCACCGACTTCGACTTGAAGACGACATCAAGGCCCCCGCCCTGTACTTGCAGGGTGCGACGCGGGCGGATCGGAGTCAATCGCGCGACGCGCGACGCCGGTTTCCGCATCTCGAAATCCCGTCGCCGCGTACCTATGTCGCAGCGGCCAACGATCGGATGTCACATGCCCCATAATCGACGCACTTTCCTCACCCTGGCCGGCTCCGGTGCCGCCGCCTTCGCGCTGTTCGGCTGTCGCGGGGCCACGGCCGCGCAGGAAAAGTTCGAAGTGACGATGAGCGACGCGCAGTGGAAGGCGAAGCTGTCCCCCGCCGCCTATCAGGTGCTGCGGCATGAAGACACCGAGCGACCGTTCAGCAGCCCGCTGAACGACGAGCATCGCGCGGGCATCTTCTCCTGCGCCGGATGCGCGCTCCCGGCCTTTTCGTCGAAGACCAAGTTCGACAGCGGCACCGGCTGGCCGAGCTTCTGGCAGCCCTTGCCCAACGCCGTGCGCTCGCGCGAGGACGGATCGCTGGGGATGAGCCGGACGGAGGTGCATTGCCGCCGCTGTGGCGGGCATCTCGGCCATGTGTTCGACGACGGGCCGAAGCCGACCGGCAAGCGCTATTGCATGAACGGCGTGGCGATGACGTTCCGGCCGGGGACGGCATAGGCCGCCACATCAACCCCCTCCCTTCAGGGGAGGAGCTTGGGGTTAGAACGCCACCCGATCGACCAGCGACAGGATGCCGACATTGCCGTCGCCGTTCGACGCCATCGTCACCGGCGGCAGCGTGTCGGCCTTGGGCGCAGTGCCCGAATAGATGAAGCCGTTGGCGGCATAGGCGGTGGTGCCGAGATCGCCGGTGCCGGCATACCAGACCTTGACCATGCTCCAGTCGCCCTTGGCGGAGACATCGACCGCGCGCACGTCGTGTTCGATGCCGCCGCGACGCGACCAATTGGCGTGGGTTAGCAGCACTTCGCGGTCGCTGACCACGCCCGAGACCATCGCGACATGGCCGAGGCGCATGCGGCCGCTCGACTGGAAGCTGAGGACCGCGCCGACCTTCGGCGTGTTGCCGCGCTCGTAGCGGCCGGCGGCCTGGCTCCACCAGGTGTTGGCATTGCCGTGGATATCGATGCCGGAGATCGTGCGGGCATAGGGTGCGCACTGCCAGAACTGCGCGCTGGCAGGCGTGGCCGTCATCAGGACGCACGATAACACCAGCGCAAAACGCGCTGCCAAAGCCCGAAAATTCATTGAAACCCCCTCAGGTCCCGCTCAACTCGTGAGCGTCTGTAAGCAGGTCTTTAGGACGGTTAAAACCCCGCCGGGCAGCGACAGGGAACCTTTCAGGACGAAGTGAGTTTGCCGCACGATGAACGCCCCGAGGAACGCCCGATGGGCGACATCGGCGCGGTCAGATGACGTATTCGACCGTCATCATCTGCGTGACATCGGCGCGTTTCGCGGCGCGCTTGGCCAGCATTTCCTTGTGCAGCGCGAACACCGTATCGCTTCCCGCGGTCTTCCAAGCGAAGGGCAGCCAAGCATGCGTCGCGCAGCGCAGGCCGCCCCAGATCATGCGCAGACCGAAGCTGGACGCGACCTGGAAATGCTCGCCGAAGCTCTCGCCGACCGATTCGGGGTGATCGAGGAACAGGCGGCGGAACATGGCGAAACCTCTCTGGCTGGGGCTGGAGGACGATATCACACGCGCCGCCCGGTGTCAGCCTTTGGCGGCGACCTGCGCCAGCATGTCCGCCGCCAGCAGGCTCAGCGTATCGTCGCGTGCGCCCATCACGACGATGCGGTCGCCGGGCCGGGCGATCGCGGCGAGGTGCGCCGCCGCCGCCGCGCGATCCGGAATGTGCAGCGCCTGCGCACCGGCGACGGCGATGCCGGCGACGATATCCGCGCTGGTCACTTCGCGCGTCACGGTCCCGCCCTGATAGACCGGATCCGGCATGACCAGCACGTCCTCGACGCCCAGTTCGGTGGCGAACATCACCATCAGTTCGCGCCGCATCATCTTCAGCGGGCCGTATCCGTGCGGCTGGAACAGGATCAGCAGGCGTCCGGGAAAGGCGTGCAGCGTCTCGAGCGTGGCGGCGATCTTGTCCGGGTTGTGGCCGAAATCGTCGATCACCGCGACGCCGGCACCCGTGCCGACCAGTTCGAAGCGACGCTTCAGGCCGGTGAACCCCGCGATCGCGCGGATCGCGTCGGGCAGCGGCACGCCGGCGGCGCGGGTCGCGCCGAGCGCCGCGAGCGCGTTGGAGACGTTGTGCCGGCCCGGTACCGACAGGCGGACGGCCTGGCGCACCCCGTCCGCGACGAGCTCGAAGCCGATCGCGAACGGTTCGGGCGCGAGGTTCTCCGCGCTCAGATCCGCCGGGGCCTCGACCGCGAAGGTAACGCGGCGCGCGGGCGGCAAGGTCATGGCGAGCGCGGCGGATTCGGGGTCGCCGACATTGACGATCGTCGTCGCCGCCTTCGCCGCGAAGGTGCCGAACAGCGCGCGCAACTCCTGCAGCGACTTGTGGTCGAGGCTGACATTGTTGAGCACGGCGATCTTCGGCGAATAGAGCGCGATCGAACCGTCGCTCTCGTCCACCTCGCTGACGAACGCATCGCCCTGCCCGACCAGCGCGCTGGCGAAAGGCGCGTCCGCCTGCGCGAAATTCTTCATCACCGCGCCGTTCATCACGGTCGGATCGCGGCCCAGCGCGTGCAGGATCCAGCCGATCATGCCGGTGACGGTCGATTTGCCGCTGGTCCCCGCCACGCCGATCGGCAGCGCGCTGGCATCGAACAGGCTGCTGAGCAATTCCGCGCGCGACATGCGCCGAGCCCCCACCCGCTCCGCCGCGACGATGTCGGCGACGGTGTCTTCGACGGCGGCGGAGGCGACGACGATCTGGTCGGATGAGGTGATGCCGCTGCCGTCCTGCGGGAACAGCGCGACGCCCTTGGCCTTCAGATCGTCGAACTTGGCCGGCAGGCGCGCGGCATCGAGCGTGCGATCCGAACCCGCGACGCGAGCGCCGCGCCCGGCCAGGATCATCGCCAGCGGCATCATGCCGCTGCCGCCGACGCCGACGAAGAAGTAGGATTTGCCGTCCGCCATGGGTGCGCGCTATCGCGGGTGGTAGCGAAGCACCACCCCCTTTCCGTTCGTTTCGAGCGAAGTCGAGAAATCGGGGATCGGGCACAGGTTTCTCGACTTCGCTCGAAACGAACGGGGATTTTTGCAATGCGGATCGGAATCGTCGCCCCTGCCCGCTCCATCACGCAGGCGATCGCGGCGCGCGCCACCGCCGTGACCGCGATCGCCTATCCGACGGTCGATCTCGTGTTCCACCCGCAATGCTTCCTGAACGCGGGGCATTTCGCCGGGCCGGACGCGGTGCGCGCCGCCGCGTTCCTGGAATTCGCCAACGATCCGGCGTTCGACGCCTTGTGGTTCGCGCGCGGCGGTTACGGCTCGAACCGGATTCTCGATGCGGTGATCCCGAAGCTCGGCCCGGCGGCGGCAGCGAAGAGCTGGCTCGGCTATTCCGACATGGGGTTCCTGCTCGGCGCGCTCTATGCGCGGCGGATCGGCCGGCCGGTGCACGCGCCGATGGTCGGCGACGTGACGCGATCGAACGGCGATGCCGTCGTTACGCGCTCGCTCGGCTGGATGGTCGACAAGGACCGGCGCGGGCTGGAACCGAGTATCAGGGGTTCGGGCATCGACAAACATCCGGTCGCCGCGTTCAACCTGTCGATCCTGACCGCGATGATCGGCACGCAGTGGCTGCCCGATCTGACCGATCACGTGCTGATGATCGAGGAAATTTCCGAACCGATGTACCGCGTCGATCGCATGCTGTTCACGCTGTCGCAGGCGACGCAGCTCAAGGGAATCGCCGGCGTGCGGCTGGGCCGGATCGGCGATGTCCAGCCCAACGATCCGCCCTGGGGCGAGGCGGAGGAGACGATGATCGTGCGCTGGTGCGCGGATATGAAGGTGCCCTATCTCGGCCGCGCCGATATCGGCCATGACGGCGACAACAAGGTCGTGCCGTTCGGCCACAGCTGAAGCCTTTCGTAAGGCTTTCGCGATATTCCGTGCGGCGAAGGGAATACCGCGTTGCGCAAGCTCCAGGATTATCTCGATCGGATCGAAAGCTCGATAGCGGCGGGCGAGGCGGTTCTCGCGCAACGCGACCCTCTGCTCACCGGCACGGTGAAGGCCAAGTGCACCGAAGCGGCGCTGTTGATCGGATCGTACCAGATGTTCGTGCACCGCGAGGTGTTCGAACCGCTGATGACCAGCCCGGACGACCGCGTGCGGCGGCAGGTTTACGCGCTGAAGGCGGAGTGCATCGCGCTCAGCGAGGATCTGCGCACCAGCGTCAGAACGCTCGTCGCCCGCGAGACACCGATGGATCAGGACGCGATCCAGGCGCGGGTCGAGTGGTTCAATGTCCGCGTACGGCGACATATCGCCGGGGTCTTGCTGCTGCTCGACTCGCCGGGCGGCGCGCTGCGGCGCGCGGCCTGACGTCTGGCGGAGCGGCTCGCGATACGCTATATCCGCCCCATGTTCGTACGCCGCGCTTTCCCCACTACCACCACCCCGGTCTTCCGGGGGGAGTTCGGTACGCGCGTTCACTGACACGTCCGGCCGAAACTCCACCCGCGAAACGGGTGAGAGACACGGCCGCTCCCTCCTGTTTCCTGACCGCTTCACTCCGGCCGCCATCCGGTGCATAGGCGCACGCATTCGACAGGATTTCTACCGATGAACATGTACTCGATCACGCTTCCCGACGGCTCCGTGCGCGAAGTCGCGCCCGGCACGACGCCGGCGGATATCGCGGCGGCGATCGGCCCGGGCCTCGCCAAGGCGGCGATCGCGGCGCGGGTGGACGGCGAACTGCGCGACATCATGCGCCCGTTCGAGGGCAATGCGAACCTCGCTTTGGTGACGGCGAAGGACGAAAAGGACGCGCTGGAGCTGGCACGTCACGATTTCGCGCATGTCATGGCCGAAGCGGTGCAGCATCTGTTTCCTGGAACGCAGATCACTTTCGGCCCGGCGACGGACGACGGCTTCTATTACGATTTCGCGCCGAAGGAGCGGCCGTTCACCGACGAGGATCTGCCGGCGATCGAGGCGGAAATGCGCAAGATCATCGCCAAGAACGAGCCGTTCGTGCGCGAAGTGTGGAGCCGCGAGCAGCTGATCGCGACGTGGCGGAAGCAGGGCGAGACGTTCAAGGCGGAATGGGCCGCCGAACTGCCGGATGGCGAGGAACTGACGATCTATCGCCAGGGCGCGTGGCTCGACATGTGCCGCGGTCCGCATATGGTTTCGACCGGCAAGCTCGACCCGACGGCGTTCAAGCTGACTCGCGTGTCGGGCGCCTATTGGCGCGGCGACCAGAACAACGCGATGCTCAGCCGCATCTACGGCACGGCGTGGCTGAACAAGAAACAGCTCGACCAGCATCTCTTCCGGCTGGAAGAGGCCGCCAAGCGCGACCATCGCAAGATCGGTCAGGAAATGGACCTGTTCCACCTGCAGTCCGAGGCGCAGGGGTCGGTATTCTGGCACCCCAAGGGTTTCCTGCTGTGGCGCCAGCTGGAGGCGTATATGCGCCGCCGTCTGGACGCGGCGGGCTATGTCGAGGTCAAGACGCCGCAGCTGATGGACGCGCGCCAATGGGAGCAATCCGGGCATTGGGGCAAATATCGCGAGAACATGTTCGTCGTGCCCGACGAGATTCCGAACACGGACGATGAGGCGGCGATCTTCAGTGGCACCGCCGATCTGATGGCGCTGAAGCCGATGAACTGCCCGGCGCACGTGCTGATCTTCCGCCAGGGGATCAAATCGTACCGCGACCTGCCGATGCGCATGGCCGAATTCGGCTGCTGCCACCGCAACGAGCCGCACGGCGCGCTGCACGGCATCATGCGCGTGCGCCAGTTCACCCAGGACGATGCGCACATCTTCGTGCGCGAGGACCAGTTGATCGAGGAGGTGCAGAAGTTCTGCGAATTGCTCGATTCGGTCTACAAGGATCTTGGCTTCGAGGATTATGCCGTGAAGCTGGCGCTGCGCCCGGACAAGCGCTTCGGCGACGACGCGATGTGGGACAAGGCCGAGGACGAACTGCGCCAGGCGGTGCTGCTCTCCAACCTGAGCGAGCCGATCAAAGCGAAGTTCGAGGAACTGCCCGGCGAAGGTGCCTTCTATGCGCCGAAGCTGGAATTCCACCTGACCGACGCGATCGGGCGGACATGGCAGGTCGGCACGATCCAGTCCGACCGCGTGCTGCCCGACCGCCTCGACGCGAGCTATGTCGGCGCGGACGGCGAGCGGCATCGCCCGGTGATGCTGCATCGCGCGATCCTGGGCACGTTCGAACGCTTCATCGGCATCCTGATCGAACACCATGCCGGGCGCTTCCCGCTCTGGCTGTCGCCGGTGCAGGCGGTGGTGGCGACGATCGTCTCCGACGCCGACGATTATGCGAACGAGGTGACGGAGAAATTGCGCGCGGCGGGCCTTCGCGTCGAGACGGACGTGCGCAACGAGAAGATCAACTACAAGGTGCGCGAACATTCGCTGGCCAAGGTCCCTAACCTGCTGGTCGTCGGCAAGCGCGAAGCCGAGGAAGGCACCGTCGCGCTGCGCCAATTGGGCAGCGACCGGCAGCAGTTCCTAACGCTGGATGCGGCCATCGCCATGCTGGTCGAGGGTGCGAAGGCACCGGATCAAAAGTAAGCCCGAAGATGGTCGGCGGGAGCATCTTTCGCCGACCACCAAAAACCCCTATATAAAGCTGTTGAAACCACAGGAGCTACACCTATCCGACCCCCTATAAACCGGCAGGCGCCGCCGATGAACGGCCCTCGCTTCAACGAATTCATCCAGTCGCCCAAGGTCCGCGTAATCGACGGGGACGGCGAAAATCTCGGCGTGATGTACACCCGCGAAGCGATGGAGCAGGCGCGCGAGGTCGGTCTCGACCTGGTCGAAGTGTCGCCCAACGCCGATCCGCCGGTCGCCAAGTTCCTCGATGTCGGCAAGTTCAAGTACGAGGCGCAGAAGAAGGCGAACCTCGCCCGCAAGAGCCAGAAGACGCAGGAGATCAAGGAGATCAAGATGCGTCCGAACATCGACGACCACGATTACGACACCAAGATGAAGAAGGTGAACGAGTTCATCGGCGAGGGCGACAAGGTGAAGATCACCCTGCGCTTCCGCGGCCGCGAGCTTTCGCACGGCCAGCTCGGCATGGCGCTGCTCCAGCGCGTGCAGGCCGATGTGGTCGAAGTCGCCAAGATCGAAGCCTATCCGCGCATGGAAGGCCGGCAGATGCTGATGGTGCTCGCACCCAAATAAGCTCGGCCACAAAATATTACACGCCGGCTGGCTGCAAATGCGACATCCGCGATTTGCAGCCGGCGGCGGCACTCTCCCGCATTCCCTAGCGTCACGCAGTCTCACGATTGCGTAAAGCGCAATCGCGTCTGCCATATCCAGACCGATCCGGCCCGAAATGGCGGTTTTCCGCCATTCCCGGGGGTGGACCTGCGCGTCGATGGCCCTATGAGCCGCGACCCTATCGATAAAAAATTCCAGGAGAGGTTTACCGATGCGTAAGACCGCGTTGCTTTTGTCCGCCGCCACGATGGCGATCGCCGCCCCCGCCTTCGCGCAGGACGCCGCCCCGGCCACCGCAGCCCAGACCGCTCCGGAAACGGCCGCGCCCGTCGCCGAGGCGGCACCCGAAACCAACGAAGCCGGCGAGATCATCGTGACCGCCACGCGCCGCAGCGAGCGCCTGTCGAACGTGCCGATCGCCGTGTCCGCCGTGTCGCAGGCCGCGCTGCAGAATTCCGGCGCCACCGACATCCGCCAGCTGGCGCAGCTCGCCCCGTCGCTGCAGGTCTCCTCGACCGGCAGCGAAGCCAACGCCTCGGCCCGTATCCGCGGCATCGGCACGGTCGGCGACAATCCCGGCCTCGAAAGTTCGGTCGCGACCTTCATCGACGGCGTCTATCGCAGCCGCACCGGCGCCGGCCTCAACGATCTCGGCGAAGTCGATCGGATCGAAGTGCTGCGCGGGCCGCAGGGCACGCTGTCGGGCCGCAACGCCTCGGCCGGCACGATCAGCGTCATCACCAAGCAGCCGGAATTCGAATTCGGCGGCTATGGCGAGGCGACCTACGGCAATTACAACAATATCCGCGTCGCCGGGGCGCTGACCGGCCCGATCATCGCCGACAAGCTCGCCTTCCGTATCGACGGCGTGTTCGGCAAGCGGGACGGCTTCTATTACGACACGGTCAACAACACCGATTACAACGACCGCAAGCGCTATTTCGTGCGCGGCCAATTGCTGTTCGAGCCTTCGTCGGACATCAAGGTCCGACTGATCGGCGATTACACCTATCGCGACGAGAAGTGCTGCGGCGCGGTGTATATCGATACGCGCGAGAAGACCGCCGCGGCCGGCGGCGGCTACACGATCGCCAACAGCAACCGTATCGTCGACGTGATGACCAGCCTGGGCGCGGTGTTCCCGAGCGCGGGCGATCCGTACAACCGCCGCATCGCCAACACGCGCGGCCAGGCGTATGGCAACGTCACGAAGGATTATGGCGGGTCGGCGCAGATCGACTGGAACCTGGGCGGCGCCGCGCTCACCTCGATCACCGCCTACCGCGAATACAAGTCCGCCGGCGCGTCGGACATCGATTATGGCAGCCTCGACATCGGTTCGCGCCCGGCGGACGGCAACAATTACCGACAGTTCCACACGTTCAGCCAGGAAGTGCGCCTGAACGGCGAGGCGTTCGGCGGAAAGCTCGACTGGCTGATCGGCGGCTATTACTCGCGTGAGGACCTGGTCGTCGTCGACAACCTCAAGTTCGGCAGCCAGTATGGCGCGTTCGCCGCCTGCCGCGTGGTCGCGACGATCAACCCGACGGCAGCGTTGCGCAACCCGGCGGCGGCAGGCTGCCTCAGTGCCGGCGGACGCGCCACGTTGGCCGGCCTGCTCCCGGGCACGACGCCTGCTTTCGGCACTGCGACGAACACGATCCTGGCCGGGCTCGATCGCCTGTCCACGCTCAACAATCTCGGCGACACACGCTCGGCTTATTATCAGAACAGCCGGAACTTCGCGTTCTTCACGCACAATATCTTCAAGCTGACCGACCGGCTGAGCCTGACCGGTGGCTTGCGCTACACGCGGGAAACGAAGGACTTCCACGCCGACATCGCCAACAACAACACGATCTGCCCGGCGCAGCAGGCCGCGCTCGGCTCGCTGCTCGCGAGCCCCTCGGCCACGCTGCAACAGGTCGCCGGTTCGCTCATCACGCTGACCTGCACCGGCAACTCGACATCGTTGCTGAGCGGCGTGCCGTTGCGCGACAAGCTGAAGGAAGGCCAGTTCACCGGTACGGCGGTACTGTCGTGGAAGCCGATCGACGACCTGCTGACCTATGCGAGCTATTCGCGCGGCTACAAGGCCGGCGGCTACAATCTCGATCGTTCGGATCTGAGCGCCAACGTGTTCACGACGCCGACCGCGGCGAGCGCATCGCGGCTGCGCTTCGACCCCGAAACGGTCAACGCCTATGAAATCGGCTTCAAGTACAAGACGCGGGCCTTCTCGCTGAACGTCGCCGGGTTCCGCCAGGAATTCAGCAACTTCCAGCTGAACACGTTCAACGGCACCAACTATGTCGTGCAGAATATCGGATCGTGCGCGGACAGCCTGAACGGTGCGGATCGCGACGCCAGCTCGACCACCGGCGCATGCACCGGCAAGGTCAAGTACGGCGTGCTGTCGCAGGGCGTCGAGATCGAGGCGGGCATCTATCCGGCGCGCAACTTCTCGGTGAACATGGGCTACACGCTGGCCGACACGCACTACAAGAACAACCTGGTCGGCAGCCAGTCCGGCGAGGCGCTCGACTCCGCTTTGTTCCTGTTGCCCGGCCAGCAGCTGTCGAACGCACCGCGCAACGTGGTGACGATGTCGACCAGCTGGACGCCGTCGATCGGATCGTCGGGCCTGTCCGCTCTGTTCTATGTCGATGGCCGCATGACCAGCGACTACAATACCGGCTCCGACCTGTACGTCGAGAAGGCGCAGGACGGCTTCTTCCTGATGAACGCACGCGTCGGCCTGCATAAGGACAACCAGGCCTGGAGCATCGAGCTTTGGTCGCAGAACCTGCTCAACACGAAGTACGAGCAGGTCGCGTTCAACGCGCCGTTCCAGGGGTCGGGCTCGATCGACACCGTCCGCGCGTTCGGCGGCACCGGCAACCAGCTGTTCATGGCGTTCCTGGGCGAACCGCGCACCTACGGCATCACGCTGCGCTCGCGCTTCTGATCAGAGATTTTGTGTAAAGCGGCGACCCGTTCCTCGACGTGAGGGACGGGCCGTCGTCGTTTCCACCTGCCACCACCAGCGTCATCCCAGCGAAGGCTGGGATCTCAAGCGGCCGGCACGGAGCAATTCGCACAAGATCCCAGCCTTCGCTGGGATGACGAGCGTTGGTGAGATCAACCGACCGGCGGCTCCCACAATTCGATCGCATGGCCCTCCGGATCGTGGATGCGCGCGAATTGCCCGGTCTGCGGGTCGTTCCATTCCGGCTTGGTGATGACCTCGATCCCCGCCGCATTCAGCTGTTCGAGCAGCGAATCGAGATCGCGGACGCGCAGGTTGAGCATGAACTGCTTGTCGGCCGGAAAATAATCCGTGTCCGCCTTGAACGGCGCGAACACCACCGGCCCGCCTTCCGCCGCCCAGGACCATTCGTCCGGCGTGCCACCCTCGGCCGAGACGCAGCCGGCGCCGACGCCGAGATGCTCGCGATACCAGGCCGAGAGCGCGTCCGGATCCTTTGCGCGAAAGAACAGGCCACCAATTCCGAGTACCGGCATCGTCGCGCTCCCTTGTTAGGCAGGCTCCATCATATCGACGCCCGCCGCCGCGTCCAGCAAGCGACGTTCCAGCGCCTTGAGCCGGCTGCTGCCCGAAATCTTGTCGCCGGTCAGATCGGTCAGATAGAAGGTGTCGACCGCGCGCTCGCCATAAGTCGCGACGTGCGACGAATGGATCGTCACCTTCGACTGGAACAGGGTGTGCGCCAATTGGTGGAGCAAGGCCGGCCGGTCGCGCGCATTGACCTCGACCACGGTGAAACGGTTCGACGCCTTGTTGTCGATCAGCACGTTGGGCGCGATCCGGAACGCCTCGGCGCGGGCACGAGGCAGGGGCTTGGCCTTGAGCCGGTCGCTCAGGCGCCCGCGATTGGCCAGCGCATCCTCGATCCCCGTCTTCAACCGCGCGAGCTGGCCGGAATCGTCGAACGGCCGCCCGAACGGATCCTGGACGAGGAAATTGTCCAGCGCCATGCCGTCGCGCGTGGTGTGGATGCGGGCGTCGATGATGTTGCCGCCGGCCGCGTGGATCGCGCCGGCGATGCGGTAGAACAGCCCCGGATGATCGGCGGCATAGACCGTGACCAGGGTCGCGCCGCGTTCGGGATAGACCTGCGCCGCGATCGAGAGTTGCGCGTCGCCGGCATCGGCGATCTGGCGGGCGTTGCGCGCCAGCACGTCCTCCGGCTCGGCGACCCAATAGGGTTCGGGCAAGCGCTTGACCAAGCGTGCGAAGGCCACGTCGTCCCAGCCCAATGCTGTCTTCAGAGCCTCCTGCTTGGCCGCGACACGCTCGCTGCGGCCTTTCTGCTTGTGGCCCAGGCGCAGCACCTCCTCCGCCGCCTCGTACAGATCGGAGAGCAATTGCCGCTTCCACCCGTTCCACACGCCGGGGCCGACCGCGCGGATGTCGACCACCGTCAGCGCGAGCAGCAGGCGCAGGCGCTCGGGGCTTTGCACCACGTCGCAGAAATCGAGGATCGTCTTGAAATCCGACAAATCGCGCTTGAACGCGGTGGCCGACATCAGCAGGTGATGCCGCACGAGCCACGCCACCGTCTCGGTTTCGGCCGGCGTGCAGCCGAAGCGCGGGCACAGCCGCTCGGCCACTTCCGCGCCCAGGATCGAATGATCCCCGCCGCGCCCCTTGGCGATATCGTGCAGCAGCACCGCGACATACAGAGCGCGGCGCGAGACGATCTGCGGGAAGATCGCCGTGACCAACGGATGATCGTCGGGCAACGTGCCGTGTTCGATCTTGCTGAGCAGGCCGATCGCACGGATCGTATGTTCGTCGACCGTGTAATGATGATACATGTCGAACTGCATCTGCGCGACGACGCGGCCGAAATCGGGAATGAAGCGGCCGAACACGCCCGCCTCGTTCATCCAGCGCAGCACCGTCTCGGGATCGCGCGGGGAGGTCAGCACGTCCAGAAACAGCGCGTTGGCCTCCGGATTCCGGCGCAGCTCGTCGGCCAGTTTAGCATCGCGCGCGGCGGCGCGCATCGCCAGCGGGTGAATCTCCAGCCCATGCTTGTCGGCGAGCGCGAACATCTCGATCAGGCGCACCGGTTTCGTCTGCAGGAAATCGTCCGACGGGAGCGCCAGCCGTCCGCGCACCAGCTTGAAGCCGTTCAATTTGCGCGGGTAGCGCGTCAGCGTCGGCAGCCCGAAGCGACGTCCCCGCGCGGCGAACTTCTCGTCGAGATGCGCGAGGAACACGCCGGTCAGGTTGCCGACCGTCTTCGCCTGCAGGAAGTAATATTGCATGAAGCGCTCGACGCTCGATTTCCCCGGCCGGTCGGCGAAACGCATCCGCTCGGCGATGTCCTGTTGCAGGTCGAAGGTCAGTCGGTCCTCGGCCCGGCCGGCAAGACTGTGCAGATGGCAACGCACCGCCCAGAGGAAATTGTCGGCGCGGTGGAACTGGCGATATTCGTCCGCGCTGAGCAATCCCGCTTCGACCAGTTCGGCGGCGCGCTGCACGTTGTGGGCGTATTTGCCGATCCAGAAGAGCGTGTGCAGATCGCGTAGTCCGCCTTTGCCCTCCTTCACGTTCGGTTCGACGACGTAGCGCGTGTCGCCCATCTTGCGGTGGCGCACGTCGCGCTCGGCCAGCTTGTCGGCGACGAAACCGCGCGTATCGGTCTGCACCTCGGCCTTGAAGCGGCGCGACGCCTCTTCGTACAGGGCATCGTCGCCCCAGACGTAGCGCGCCTCGAGCAGGGCGGTGCGGATCGTGATGTCCGATTTCGCCTGACGCACCATTTCGTCGATCGAGCGGCTGCTATGCCCGACCTTCAGCCCGAGATCCCAGAGCGTGTAGAGCATCGTCTCGATCACCTGCTCGGCCCAGCCGGTCTGTTTCCAGGGGGTGAGGAAGCCGATGTCGAGATCGGAATAGGGCGCCATCTCGCCACGCCCATAACCGCCGACCGCGATCAGCGTCAGGCGCTCACCCGCCGTGGCATTGCCGACCGGATAGAGGCGCTGGACGATGAAGTCGTAGATCAGGCGCAGCAGCTGATCGGTCAGGAAGGCCTGCGCCCCGGCGGATTCGAGTCCGCGCGAGGGATGCTCGATCAGGCGGCGCTCGATTTCCACCCGACCGGTCTCCAGCGCGGCCTTGAGCACCGGCACGGTCGCCCGGCGCAGCGCGACCTTGTCCTCCCCCTCCAGCGCCGCGAGCGCATCGGCGACGGAGCGGCGATCGATGATCGCGCGGCGGTTGGGGAGCGTATCGAAGCGGCCGGACATGATCTTCCTGATAGGGCCGTGGAAAGGTGCCGTCACCTGCAGCTTCCATTCATCGCGGCTGGCGCAGGAACGAACAGCGCGAGGTGATAGTTCTCACGCCGCAACGAATCTGGAGACCATCCATGAACCGACTGACCATCGCCGCCATCGCAACGGCCGCAAGCCTGTTCGCCACCGCCGCGCCCGCCAGCGCGCAGACCGCACAAGAAACCGCGCGCTTCACCGCCGCGCAGGATCGCCTCAACAACGAACTTCAGCTGTTCCGCCAGGAATCCGACCGCTACCGCGCCGCGGTGTCGCGCCGCCCGGGCGGATATCAACAGCCTTATAACGACCCCCGCTACGACGATCCGCGCTACGACAATTCGGGATACGACAATGGTGGATATCGCCGCGCCGACGATGATTATTACGATCCCCGGACCGATTATCGCAGCGGCAATTATCAGGAGCGCGTGCTGAGCGCCGACGAGCGCGTCTATCGTGGCACCGACGGCAAATATTATTGCAAGCGCAACGACGGTACGACCGGCCTGATCGTCGGCGCGGCGGGCGGTGCACTGCTCGGCAACGTCATCGACGGTGGCCGCTCGCGGATCGTCGGCACGCTCCTCGGCGGCGCGGCGGGCGCGCTCGCCGGCAAGGCGATCGACCAGGGCAGCACGAGTAACCAGATCCGCTGCCGCTGATCCCGAGACGAGATAAGAGGGGCGGTGCCGGGTCGGCATCGCCCCCTTGGGACGTATATCACGCTACATGCAGGGCGATCCGTTCACCTGGCTAGCCTCAGGCCTCCCGGCTGATCGCCTTTAGTCGGTACAGCACCTCAAGCGCCTCGCGCGGGGTCAGCGAATCGACGTCGATGCGCTCCACCTCCGCGCGAATCCGATCGCATTCCTCCTCCACCGCCTCCGCCATCGCGGCGAAGAGCGGCAAATCGTCTAGGCCTGCCGCCAGACCACCGGTCTTGGCGCGGCCGGCCTCCAGCTTCGCGAGGACCGACTTGGCGCGCGCGATCGTCACAGGGGGCAGGCCGGCGAGGCGCGCGACGGCGAGGCCGTAGCTGCGATCCGCCGGGCCTTCCGACACCTCGTGAAGCAGCACAAGTTCACCCTTCCATTCGCGCGCGCGAACATGGTGGAGAGTCAGCGCGTCGCAGCGTTCGGCGAGGCGCGTCAGTTCGTGATAGTGCGTCGCGAACAGGCAGCGACAGCGATTGTCCTCGTGGATCGCCTCGACCACCGCCCAGGCGATGGCGAGACCGTCATAGGTGGACGTGCCGCGCCCGACCTCGTCGAGGATCACGAAGCTGCGCGGTGTCGCCTGGGCGAGGATCGCCGCCGTCTCGACCATCTCGACCATGAAGGTCGATCGCCCGCGCGCGAGATTGTCCGACGCGCCGACGCGACTGAACAGGCGATCGACCAGACCGAGGGTTGCCGAGGTGGCGGGTACGTAGCTGCCGGCCTGCGCCAGCACCGCGATCAGCGCGTTCTGGCGCAGGAAGGTCGATTTGCCGCCCATGTTCGGCCCCGTCACCAGCCACAGCCGCGAATCCTCCGACAGGTTGCAATCGTTGGCGACGAAGCGTTCGCCGCGCTTAGCCAGGGCATCCTCGACCACCGGATGCCGCCCGCCGACGATCTCGAAACAGGCGTGATCAACCAGAGCGGGACGCGCCCAGCCGCCCTCGATCGCGCGTTCCGCCAGCGCCGCCGACACGTCCAGCCTCGCCAGCGCATCGGCGGTGGCGGCGATCTGCTCGCGCCCATCGAGCGCGGCGGCGGTGAGGTCTTCGAGGTGCGACGCCTCGGCTGCCAGCGCGTGCGCCCCGGCCTGCGTCACCTTCAGCGCGACGTCGTGCAATTCGGGCGCGTTGAAGCGCACCGCGCCGGCCATCGTCTGGCGGTGCGTGAAGCCGCTGTCGGGTTTCATCAGCGCATCGGCATTCTTCGCCGCGACCTCGATATGATAGCCGAGCACGCCATTATGCTTGATCTTGAGCGCGGCGATGCCGGTGCGGGTGCGGTACTCCGCCTCCAGCGCGGCGATCGCCCGCCTGCCCCCGGCCCCCGCATCGCGCAGATCGTCGAGCGCGGCGTCATAGCCCTGCGCGATATAGCCACCCTGCGCCGCGTCGATCGGCGGCGCGGGCACCAGCGCGCGGGTCAGCAGATCGATCAACGCACCGTGGCCGCGCAGCTGCGGGGCGAGCGTGGTGAGCAGGACAGGCGGCGTGGCTACGCGCTCGAGCCGCTCGCCCAGCCGCCACGCGCCGTCCAGCCCGTCGCGCAACTGGCCGAGATCGCGCGGAGACCCCCGCCCCGCCGCCAGCCGTCCCAACGCCCGACCGATATCTGCGAGGCCGCGCAATGTGGTGCGCAGCGCGTCGCGCAGATGCGCATCCTCGGCGAGCAATTGCACCAGATCGAGCCGCGCCTCGATCCCGTCCCGCGCCATCAACGGCGCGCCGATATCGGCGGCGAGCAGGCGTGCGCCGCCGCCTGTTACCGTGCGGTCGATCGCGTCGAGCAGGCTGCCCTTGCGCGTGCCGGTCGTCGTCTGCGTCAGTTCCAGGCTCTCTCGAGTCGCCGCGTCGATCGCCATCGCCTGCGCGGCATGCGCGATGCGCGGCGGGCGCAGGAACGGCAGCGAGCCCTTGGCGGTATGTTCGAGATACGCGATCAACCCGCCCGCCGCCGCGAGCCCTGCGCGGCTGAACTGGCCAAAGCCGTCCAATGTGGCGACTCCATACAGCGTCCTGATCCGCCGCTCGGCATCGCCGCTGTCGAAATCGCCGCGCGGCCGGAGCGTCGTGGCGGCTTCGGCGAAGGCGCTGGCGTCCGACGCGATCGTCTCGGCCGGCGCGAGGCGTGCGAGTTCCGCGCCCAGACCACCCGCGCTGCACTCGATCAGTTCGAACCGCCCGGTCGAAACATCGGCCGCCGCGATCGCCACGCCCCCCGCCGCTTCACCGATCGCGACGCACCAATTGGCCGCGCGCGCATCGAGCAGGGCCTCCTCGGTAAGCGTACCCGCCGTCACCACGCGGATGATATCGCGCGAAACCAGCGTCTTGCCGGCGCGCTTCTTCGCCTCGGCCGGGCTCTCGGTCTGCTCGGCGATGGCGACGCGGTGCCCCGCCTTGATCAGTCGCGCCAGATATCCTTCGGCGGAATGCACCGGCACGCCGCACATCGGGATCGGCACGCCCGCATGCTCGCCCCGCGCGGTGAGCGCGATATCGAGGCACGCGGCGGCGATCTTCGCATCCTCGAAGAACATCTCGAAGAAATCGCCCATGCGGTAGAACAACAGGCAATCCTGCGCCTCGGCCTTCAGCGACAGATATTGCGCCATCATCGGGGTAGGGGCGGTGGCGGGGGCGGACATAGGCGCGGGTTAGCCGAGGCCGGCCCAGGCATCAAACCCCCACTGGCATTTGGCCGGCAGGGAAGAAGAAGGTCGCCTCGCCCCGGCAAAGCGGTTCCATTTTCGTGCCTGTAAACCTAAGGAGGGAGCGATCCCGAGAGGAAGCGAATGTCCGACGAAACCAACCTGCAGTTTTCCGAGCGCGAGGCGCTGCTGTTCCATTCGGAGGGTCGCCCCGGCAAGATCGAGATCATCGCCTCGAAGCCGATGGCGACGCAGCGCGACCTGGCGCTCGCTTATTCGCCCGGCGTCGCGGTCCCGGTGCAGGCGATCGCCGACGATCCCGCAACCGCCTACGATTACACCGCCAAGGGCAATCTGGTCGCGGTGATCTCCAACGGCACCGCGATCCTCGGCATGGGCAATCTCGGTGCGCTCGCCTCCAAGCCGGTGATGGAGGGCAAGGCGGTGCTGTTCAAACGCTTCGCCGATGTCGATGCGATCGATATCGAGCTGAAGACGGAGGACGTGAATCGCTTCATCGACGCGGTCGAGCTGATGGAGCCGACCTTCGGCGGGATCAACCTGGAGGACATCAAGGCACCGGAATGCTTCATCATCGAGCAGACGTTGCGCGAACGGATGAACATCCCGGTGTTCCATGACGACCAGCATGGCACAGCGATCATCACCGCCGCCGGGCTGATCAACGCCTGCCTGCTGACCGGGCGCGATCTGAAGGACATCAAGGTCGCGGTGAACGGCGCGGGCGCGGCGGCGATCGCCTGCACCGAACTGATGAAGGCGATGGGCGTACGCCACGACAACGTCATCATGTGCGACCGGACCGGCGTGATCTATCAGGGTCGCGACAATGTGAACCAGTGGCAGTCGGCGCATGCCGCGAAGACCGACCGGCGCACGCTGCAGGAAGCGCTGCACGGTGCCGACGTGTTCCTGGGCCTGTCCGCCGCGGGCGCCTTGAAGCCCGAGATGGTCAAGGACATGGCGCCTGCCCCGATCATCTTCGCGATGGCCAATCCGGAGCCGGAGATCCGCCCCGAACTGGCCAAGGCGGCACGGCCCGACGCGATCGTCGCCACCGGACGGTCGGATTATCCGAACCAGGTCAACAACGTGCTGGGCTTCCCGTTCATCTTCCGCGGCGCGCTCGACGTACGCGCGACCGAGATCAACGACGAGATGAAGATCGCGGCCGCCAACGCCATCGCCACCCTCGCCCGCCAGCAGGTGCCCGAGGAAGTGGCCATCGCCTATGGCGTTCGCCACAGCTTCGGCCCGGAATACATCATCCCCGCGCCGTTCGATCCGCGCCTGATGGAAGTGGTGTCCGTCGCGGTCGCGCAGGCGGCGATGGATTCGGGCGTGGCGACCAAGCCGATCGTCGACATGGACGCGTATCGCACCAAGCTGCGCGCGCGTCTCAACCCGACCACGTCGGTGCTGAGCCTCGCCTACGAAGGCGCGAAGGCGCATCCCAAGCGCGTATTGTTCGCGGAAGGCGAGGAGGAGGTCGTGCTGCGCGCCGCGATCGCCTTCAAGGACGGCGGCTACGGCACGCCGGTGCTGGTCGGGCGCGACGACGTGCCGGAGCGGCTGAAGGCGCTCGGCGTGTCGGACCCCGAAAGCTACGAACTGCACAATAGCCGCAAGTCGCCGCTGGTGCCGCAGATGGTCGACTTCCTCTATGGCCGGTTGCAGCGCCGCGGGTATTTGCGTCGCGATTGCGAGCGGATGATCAACCAGGATCGCAACATCTTCGGCGCGGTGCTGCTGCAGCTCGGCCATGCCGACGCGATGATCACCGGCATCACCCGCACCTATGCGCATACGATGCGCGAGGTGCGCCGCGTGATCGATCCCGAGGCCGGGCGCACGCCCTTCGGCATCCACCTGATGGTCGGGCAGAGCCACACCGTGTTCATGGCCGACACCACGATCAACGAGCGGCCGAGCGCGGAAGAACTCGCGGATATCGCCGAACAGACCGCCGCCGTGGCACGTCGCATGGGCCACGAACCGCGTGTCGCGTTCCTGAGCTATTCGACCTTCGGCAATCCCGAGGGGCACTGGCTGGAGAATATCCGGGCCGCGGTCGCGGTACTGGACGCACGCCAGGTCGGCTTCGAATATGAAGGCGAGATGGCGCCGGACGTCGCGCTCAATCCCAAGCAGCTGGCGAACTATCCGTTCGCGCGCCTGTCGGGGCCGGCCAACGTGCTGATCATGCCGGGGCTGCAGAGCGCCAACATCTCGGCCAAGCTGCTGCGCGAACTCGGCGGCGATGCGGTGATCGGACCGATGCTGGTGGGCATGGAGAAGCCGGTGCAGATCGCGCCGATGACGAGCACGGCGAGCGAATTGGTGACGCTGGCGGTGCTCGCGGCGGGCGGGATCGCGCGGTAGGTCAGGCGATCGCCAGCCCGGCCCGCCTGGCCGCGGCGCAATAGTTGCGCATGCCGACGCGTGCCTTGTCGGAGAGCGCCATGAAGGCGCGGCGACGGTCGAACGGGTCGGGGTGGCGTTCGAACAGGCCGGCCTCGGTCATCTTGGCGATCCAGCGCAGGGCCGTCGTCGGCGCGACGGCGGCGGCAATGCACAAGGACGAGACCGAGACCTGCGCGCGCTCCATCTCGGCGGCGTAGAGATCGAGCAGCATGTCCCAGGCCGGATCCTCGAACAGCCCGTCGGCGAAGAATTGCGCGCGCAGCCGGCGCGAGCGGATCGCCTGGCGCAGATCGTGCGCCGTTACCGGAATGTCGTCGCCCGGCGGTGCGCCATAGCCCAAAGTGCGATCGGCGACGCCTGGGGCGGGGCGCTCCGGCGGCACGGTCTCGCCGCGCGTCAGGCGAGCGAGCGTCTCGGCGATGCGGGCGACCTCCTCGTTCAGCCGCCGGAGCCGCTCGGCCTCGGCATCGCGGGCCTCGTTGACCTGTCCGTCGAGCCGCGCCGCTCCGGCAATGCTGAGTGCCGCCACCCGCTCCGCCATGCCCGGCGCGCATAGCAATTGCACATGCCGCCCGAACAGGCAGGCCGCGACGAGGTCGATCTGTTCCGTCGCAAGTGCCGCCACGATTCGCGCCCCGACATCCCGGGCAAAGGCATCCAGCACCGGCAACGCGGCATCGAGATCGCCGTCCGAGGCACCGCGCGTGTCGATCATGAGCAGGTCGATCGCGGCGTGATCGTGCACCCCGCCGACGTCGCGCCAGCCGAACCGTGCCACCACCCGCGCACCGGCGAGGTCCAGCGCCTCGACCGCCAGTCGCTCGGCCGTCGGGTCGCCCGCCACCACGAGGGCGCCGGGCTGCATCGTGTAACTCGTGTCGTTCATCGCCGATCCGCCCCGCCGTTCCTCGCCCCGGGCCGAGGTACGCATTTTACGGATCGAGGCGTGTCAGATTACATCCGTTTTGGCCAGAACCCTCCGCCAGCCCACGGGATTTGCCGCTTCCCGGCATCGCCATACCGCCATTCTGGACAGATTGCCGACCGTCAGTCGAGGTTCTTGACGATTTCCTCGACCATCTTCTTGGCGTCGGCGAGCAGCATCATGGTGTTGTCCATGTAGAAGACGTCGTTGTCGACGCCGGCATAGCCGACCCCGCCCATGCTGCGCTTGATGAACAAAACCGTCTTGGCCTTTTCCACGTCGAGCACCGGCATGCCGTAGATCGGCGAGGTCTTGTCGGTTTTGGCCGCGGGGTTGGTCACGTCGTTGGCGCCGATCACGAAGGCGACGTCGGTCTGCGCGAATTCGCCGTTGATATCCTCCAGTTCGAACACGTCGTCATACGGCACGTTGGCCTCGGCGAGCAGGACATTCATATGGCCGGGCATGCGGCCCGCGACCGGGTGGATCGCATATTTCACGCGCACGCCGTGCGCCTTCAACTTGTCGCCCATCTCGCGCAGCGCATGCTGCGCCTGAGCGACGGCCATGCCGTAGCCGGGGACGATGATGATCTGTTCGGCCTGCTGCATCAGGAAGGCGGCGTCCTCGGCCGACCCGCGCTTCCACGGCCGCTGCTCCTTCGCCTCGCCACCGGCGGCGGAAGCATCCGCGCCGAAACCGCCGGCGATCACGCTGATGAAGCTGCGGTTCATCGCCTTGCACATGATGTAGCTGAGGATCGCGCCCGACGATCCGACCAGGGCACCGGTGATGATCATCGCGCTGTTGTGCAGCGTGAAGCCCATCGCCGCCGCCGCCCAGCCCGAATAGGAGTTCAGCATCGACACCACGACCGGCATGTCCGCCCCGCCGATCGGGATGATCAGCAGGAAGCCGATTGCGAAGCTGAGCGCGGTGATCGTCCAGAACACCCAGGGGCTCTGGTCCTGCGTGAAATACGCCACCAGCGCGATGATCGCGCCCAGCACGGCCAGGTTGATGACGTGACGGCCCGGCAGCATGATCGGCTTGCCGCCCATATTGCCGTTCAGTTTCAGGAACGCGATGACCGAGCCGGAGAAGGTGATCGCGCCGATCGCGACGCCCAGGCCCATTTCGATGCGACTGACCGGGTTGATCATCGTCACCGGGACCGCCAAGAAGCTGCCGTCAGCCAAGGCATAACTGACGTTGACGATACTCGCGATGCCGAACGCAACCGGGTTCAGAAACGCAGCCGCAGCGACCAGCACCGCCGCCAAGCCGACCAGCGAGTGGAACGCAGCGACAAGTTGCGGCATGTCCGTCATCGCGATCCGGCGCGCGGTGATCAGGCCGATCACGCCGCCCAAAGCGATCGCACCCAGGATTTCGAGAATGGTGACGACGTCGAGCCGGGGAATGATCGCCGAATAATCGAAAGCCGGAGTCGCGCCGACGACGAGCAGATCGATCACCGGCACATGCGTGACCAAGGTCGTCACCACCGCGATCGTCATGCCGATCATGCCGTAGCGGTTGCCGCGCTGCGACGTCGCCGGAGACGACAGGCCGCGCAAGGCGAGGATGAAGCACACGCCAGCGACGAGATACGCCAGCGCCGCCCATGGATTTACCGCAACATGTTCCATCCTGCCCCCTTAACCCGTTCGTCATGCCAGCGAAGGCTGGCATCTCCCGCCCGCTCGCGCGCACTTGCGGCGCGAAACCCCAGCCTGCGCTGGGGTGACGGGCGTATCGTTACTTCGCTGCCGCCGCCGGCTTCTTCTTGTACATTGCCAGCATTCGCGCCGTCACCGCGAAGCCGCCGAAGATGTTCACGCTGGCCAGCACCACCGCGAGCAGCCCGAGCCATTTCGAGGTCGCGCCCGTGCCGCCGATGCCGGTCGCCGCGCTGGCGATCAGCGCGCCGACGATGATGACGGACGAGATCGCGTTGGTCACCGCCATCAGCGGCGTGTGCAGCGCCGGCGTGACCGACCAGACGACATAATAGCCGACGAAGCAGGCCATGACGAAAATCGACAGGATGCTGATAAAGTCCATTCAGTCTCTCCGGAGCCGAAGTTCACACAAAGTCACACGATACGAGGCCCAGCGTGACGCTGGCTCAGGCCCCGACGACCGATCGAGGCCAATGTCGCAGAAACCGGCCTTGTAGGACAGTCGCGCGATCATCGATCGAGCTTCTGCGCGAGGAAATTCTGCAAACCGAGGATGTCGGTATTGCGGCCGACCTTGAACTCGATCGCGTCATGGCCTGACAGATAGATGCTGAGTTCGGCATCGAGATCGAACGTGCCCGCGCTCTCGATCGAGAAGGCGGTGATCGAGCGGTACGGCACGGTGAGATATTCGCGCTTGCTGCCCGTGAGGCCCTGCACGTTGATGTACAGCACGCGCCAGTTGGTGAAGGCGATGTAATCGCGCACCGTCTTGTAGCAATAATAGACCGTCTCGCCATCGGTCAGCGCCGCGCGATGCTTCTCGATCAGTTCGCGCGGATCGGCGGCGGTGGCGTGGAGGATGCCCATCAGGCGGCGGCGCGACGCGACTGGGGGACGGGTCGGCCCATTTCCTGGGCGGCCTCGATCCAGCAGCCG
This sequence comes from Sphingomonas sp. Leaf357, assembly GCF_001423845.1. Classification (NCBI taxonomy): domain Bacteria; kingdom Pseudomonadati; phylum Pseudomonadota; class Alphaproteobacteria; order Sphingomonadales; family Sphingomonadaceae; genus Sphingomonas; species Sphingomonas sp. Leaf357. Next base: position 112,207 of record NZ_LMPM01000001.1, read on the forward strand.
ATCGCATCGTAGATATTGTCCAGTGCTTCCTGGGGGGTATCCCCGTCGGATCGACAGCCGGGAAGTTCGGGCGCGATCGCCGTAAAACCGCCGCCATCGGCGTCGGAGAGTGGCGACATCTTTACTCCAAAATCGAAGGGCGACTTCATTTTTGATCCTCCCCGGCACGGGGAGGGGGACCGTTCGCCTCTTCCGGCGAATGGTGGAGGGGGCGGGCGGCAAAGGCTGTGATCGCGTCGATAGCAGCGTCCGGGTCTTTAAGAATACGGGCAGCCGCGACATGCAGGAGATGCCAGCCATTCTCCCCCAAGAATGCGTCACGGCGCTCATCGCGCGCGGGGCGATCACCGCGATTATGCGCCTCGCCACCGACTTCGATCGCCAGGCGGTTTTCGAGACAGCAAAAATCGATGACATGCGCGCCGAACGGGTGTTGCTTGCGGAATTTCAGACCGGTCTGCTTGCCTTTCAGGCGCTGCCAAATCAGCACTTCCGGCAGGCTCATGTCTCGACGCAGGCGACGGGCCATCGCAACTTCGGGGCGCAGCGCTCGCGGCACGCCCCCTCCACCGCCTTCGGCGGTTCCCCTCCCCGTGCCGGGGAGGATCAAGACAGGAGCCTCGCGTTCACCACGGCACCACCCTTGGTCAGGCGGATCGCGTCGCCGATTTCTTCATCGAGCACCGGCTTGCCCGTTTCCTTGTCCCAGAACGCGCTGAGGAAGTTGAACAGGTTGCGGCTGAACAAGGCGCTGGCGTCCGCCGCCAGGCGGCCGGCGACGTTGCGGTGGCCGACGATCTTCACGCCGTTCACGCTCACCACCTCGCCCGCCACGGACCCTTCGACGTTGCCGCCAGCCTCGACCGCGAGATCGACGATCACGCTGCCGGGGCGCATGCTGGCGACCTGCTCGGCCGAGATCAGGCGCGGCGCGGGGCGGCCGGGGATCAGCGCGGTGGTGATGACGATGTCCTGCCTGGCGATGTGGCCGGAGACCAGTTCCGCCTGCGCCGCTTGATATTCGGGCGACATCTCACCGGCATAGCCGCCGGCACCCTCGCCCTCGATGCCGGCGACGTTCTCGACGAAGATCGGCTTGGCGCCCAAAGACAGGATCTGTTCCCGGGTCGCGCTGCGCACGTCGGTCGCGGACACCTGCGCGCCCAGGCGGCGGGCGGTGGCGATCGCCTGCAGGCCGGCCACGCCGACGCCCATCACGAACACGCGCGCGGCGCTCACCGTGCCGGCCGCCGTCATCATCATCGGGAAGGCGCGGCCATATTCGGCCGCCGCGTCAAGAACGGACTTGTACCCGGCGAGGTTCGATTGCGAGGACAGGATGTCCATCGATTGCGCGCGGGTGATGCGCGGCATGAATTCCATCGCCAACGCCTCGATGCCGGCGGTGGCATAGGCATCGACGCGGGCGCGCCCACCATTTTCTCCGGCCCCGAACGGATTGAGGCTTGCGGCGAGCCACGCACCCGGGGCCGCGCCGCCGATCGTCGCCGGATCGGGTCCGACCACCGCGAGGATGATCTCCGCCCCGTTCAGCGTATCCGCGCGCGGGCCGACCGTCGCGCCGGCCGCGGCGTAATCGGCATCGGCAAAGGATGCCGCGACACCGGCCCCCGCCTCGACCGCCATCTCGGCACCAAGGGCGATGAACTTCTTGACCGTCTCGGGGGTGGCGGCGACGCGGTTTTCACCGGCCGCCTGTTCCTTCAGGACCGCGATCTTCACCCGCGGCGCTTAGCGCGAGATCAGCCAGATCACCGCGGCGGCGATCACGGCACAGGCGACGGCGCCCCACTTCAACAGGCCGATCACCTGGCCATAGGTCTGTTCGTGCGCTTTCAGATCACCGTTGCCGGCCATGGCCTCATTTCCCCATAGAGCTTTTGTCGCATCCCGCTTAGCCCGAGCCCGCCGCGCCCTCAAGCCCCAGTCCCGCATGTCCCGTCTTGAGGCGGCTTAAGCTGGTCTTTACCCGGCACGATTAAGGTTACCCGCTACGAACGGGAACGGGAACACCGGATGACGCGCAACGGACAGCGCCTGTTGATGTTGATCGACGACGAGCCGGCACAGCGCCGGCTGGTCGCGGCGATCGCCGCGCGTCGCGGCTGGCGCGCGGTCTTCGCCAATGACGGCGAGATGGCGATCGCGATGCTCGGCACGCAGGACGGCATGCAGCTGGATGCGATCCTCCTCGATTCCTGGGGACCGGAGGCCGATGCGGCGACGTTGATCGCCGAAATCCGCGAACGCCGCCCCGCGCTGCCGCTGCTGATGCTGACCGCCAACGGATCGGTCGCGCAGGCGGTCGCGGCGATGCGATCGGGCGCGACCGACTTCCTGGTCAAGCCGATCGCGCCCGAACGCCTGCTCTCGGCGCTCGACGCGGCGGTCGGCGGCAAGACGGCAGGCGAATTGCGCCCGCTGTCCGAGAAGATCCCGGCCCTGCTGGCGTTCGACGAGATCGTCGGCTCCGCGCCCGATTTCCGTGCCGCGCTGGCCATCGCCGCCAAGGCCGCCCGCGCGCGCGTCGCCGTGCTGCTGGAAGGCGAAAGCGGCGTCGGCAAGGAAGTGGTGGCGGAGGCGGTGCATGCCGCCTCGCCACGCGCCAAGAAACCGATGGTTACAGTGAATTGCGGCGCGATCCCCGCGAACCTGGTCGAATCCGAACTGTTCGGCCACGAAAAGGGCGCGTTCACCGGTGCCTTCGAACGCAAGATCGGGCGCTTCCAGGAGGCCGACGGCGGCACGATCTTCCTCGACGAAGTGGGCGAGATGCCGCTGGAAGCGCAAGTCAAGCTGCTGCGCGTGCTGCAGAACGGGGATATCCAGCCGGTCGGTGCGCGGCATGCCCGCGAGGTCGACGTGCGGGTCATCGCCGCCACCAACAAACGGCTGATCGAGGAGGTCGAGGCCGGGCGGTTCCGCGAGGATCTCTATTACCGGCTCAACGTCGTGCAGGTGACGATCCCGCCGCTTCGCGAACGCACCGGCGATATTCCGGCGCTGGCGCGCCATCTGCTCGCCCGCGTCGCGCAGCAGCCGGGGCTGCGTCCGCTCGGCATCACCGACGATGCGCTGGATTTGCTCGGCAGCTACGACTGGCCGGGCAATGTCCGCCAGCTGCAGAACGCGCTCTTCCGCGCCGCCGTATTGTGCGACGGTGCGGCGCTGACGCGCGCCGACTTTCCGCAGATCGCCGCCCTGGGGGCCGCGCGGCACGTTGCCCCCGTGCCGACGCCGATGGCGACGTCGGGCGGCGTGACGCTGTTCAACGCCGACGGCAACATGCGCGCGCTGGAGGATATCGAGGCCGACGTGATCCGCCTCGCGATCGGCCATTATCGTGGCCGCATGACGGAAGTGGCGCGGCGGCTGGGGATCGGGCGCTCGACGCTCTATCGCAAGCTAGGCGAACTCGGCATCGACAACGCGGCGGCCTGATCCGGCCTCACCACAACACGCCCTTTACCGGCACGACCGGCTCGGGCGCCGGATCGCCGAGCGCCTGGAGCAGGTCGATCTCGATCGTCCGGGTCATCGCGGTCAGCGGCACGTCGTGGATCTTGCCGGCGAACGGATCGACCAGATCCTCGCCGATCTGCAGGACGGCGAGGAACATCAGGCCGGCGATGGTCGAGCCGACCGGCGTCGCGAAGCCCAACGTCTCGACCAGGCCGATCGGCAGCAGGACGCAGAACAGGCGCGTGAAGAAGCTGGGGAAGAAGCGGTACTGATTGGGCAGCGGCGTGTTCTTCAGCCGCTCCATCCCGCCCTGCGCGTTGGCGATATCGACCAGAGTCCGCTCGATCGAGGCCTGCTGGATCGTGTCGATCCAGCCATTGGCGCGCGCCTGATCGACGCGACGCCCGGTGCCGTCGAGAATGCCGTTGGCGATGTTGGTGCGCGCCAGCGACGGTGCCGCCTCGTCGGGCGAGAGGAAGCGGTTGACCTCGGCGGTCGGATCCTGCCGCCGGAGCTGGCAGCGCAGCACCTGGACATAGGTGATCTGGCGCAGGATGATCGCGCGTTGCAGATCGCGCCCCTCCTCGTCGGGCAGATAGCTGCGCGCGGCGCGCGCCAGGTTGCGCGACGAGTTGATCATCGCGCCCCACAGCACGCGCCCTTCCCACCAGCGCTGATAGGCCGAGGTGTCGCGGAACCCGAGGAACAGCGCCAAGGCCGAACCGAAGATCGTCAGCGGCAGCGACGGCGCCTTGTACGGCTGGACGTAATAGATCACCGTCACGATGACGTCCCACACGAACAGCGCGATCAGCGGCTTCCATACCTCCGCCACCATATGTTTGACCCGTGGCACGGCATCTACGATCACGCTCTTCCCCTCGATGTCAGCGGCGTTTGCGCGGCCCGAACGCAGAAAGCGCGCTAAGGATGCATCGGAAATGCATCGCAACCATCATCCGCCGACCAGCGCCTGATCCTTCAACCCGCGCCATACGCGCACCGCCTGCGCCGTTTCGGCGACGTCGTGGACGCGCAAGATCTGCACGCCGGCCTCGACGCCCTTCAGCGCGAGCGCGAGCGATCCGCCGAGCCGCCGGTCCGCCGGAGCCTCGTTCGACAAAGCGCCGATCATCCGCTTGCGGCTGGCGCCCAGCATGATCGGGCAGCCGAGGCCGTGGAAGAGCGCGAGGCCGTTGAGCAGAGCGAGATTGTCGGCGAGCGACTTGCCGAAGCCGATGCCGGGATCGACGATGATCCGCTCGCGCGCGATGCCGCCCGCCACCGCCGCCGCGACGCGCGCCTCCAGCCAGTCGAACACGTCGGTCAGCACGTTGCGATAGTGTCCGTCGCCGTGCGGACCCTTGGCCGGATCGGGCGAGTGCATCAGGATCACCGGGCAGCCGGCGCGTGCGACGATGCCCAGCGCGCGATCGTCCCACAGCAGCGCGGCGACGTCGTTGACGATCTGCGCACCCGCCGCGAGCGCTGCCTCCATCACCGCACCCTTGCGGGTATCGATCGAGATCAGCGCGCCTCCGCTCGCCAGACGCTCGATCACCGGCACGATACGCTTGATCTCGTCGCCTTCCCAGACGAGCGGCGCACCCGGGCGGGTGGATTCGCCGCCGATATCGATCAACGTCGCGCCGGCCACAGTCATGTCGAAGCCGGCGGTGGCGGCGGCGGCCGGATCGTCGCCATAGGCGCGCCCGTCGGAAAAGCTGTCCGGGGTGACGTTGAGGATGCCGGCGATGCTCGGCTGGTCGAAGCGCAGCACGCGATTCCCCAGCGTCAGCGCCGGTCGGGGCGCGGTGATCGCGGCGTGGAGCTTTGCGGCGCTTTCGTTCCCGCCGAGTGCGGTATCGAAGTCGGCGACCGGCACGATGCGCCGCGCGCGGCCCTCGATCACCTCATAGGCGGCGAACCACTGCATGCCGCCGGCGAGGCGCGCAACCGACCCCTCGGGCAGGCCGATCGGGGTATCGACGAACTGGATCGGGCGGAGGTGGAGGGGCAACGCAGTCATAGGAACCCGTTCGTCCTGAGTAGCGGCTGAGCTTGTCGAAGACGCGTATCGAAGGATGGTTTGGGGCAGATGCTTCGATACGGGCCTTCGATACGCCTTCGGCTACTCAGTCCCTACTCAGCACGAACGGTTTGGGGAATGGCGGTTTGGGGAATGGCGGCCTGGGGAATGGCGTAAAGGCTAGGGCTGGGTCGCCAGCAGATATTCCTGCCGCAGCGTGTCGATCGGCTTCAGCCCCTCGGGCGTCTCGTAATGCCAAAAGGTCCAGCCGTTGCAGGCCGGCGCGTTCTGCAGGACCGAGCCGAGCTTGTGGATCGAGCCGGTGACGTCGCCCGACAATACCGATCCGTCCGCCCGAACGGTGACGCTGTAGCGGCGCTTGGCATCGACCAGCACCGCGCCCGCGGTCAGCATGCCGTTCTCGACGATCGTGCCGAACGCGACGCGCGGGGCGGCTTTCGGCGACTGCATCGTGGTCAGCGCGCTTTCGTCCAGCGGCAGCGCGGCGTCGATCCGCTCCTGTGCCGCCGCGACATAGACGCCCTCCCGCTCGATCCCGATCCAGCGCCGGCCGAGCCGCTTGGCCACCGCGCCGGTCGTGCCGGTGCCGAAGAACGGATCGAGCACCACGTCGCCCGGCTTCGTGCAGGCGAGCAGGATGCGGTAGATCAGCGCCTCGGGCTTCTGCGTCGGGTGGACCTTCACGCCATCCTTCTTCAGCCGCTCCTGCCCGCCACAGATCGGGAATTCCCAATCGCTGCGCATCTGCAGTTCGTCGTTCAGCGTCTTCATGCTGCGATAGTTGAACGTGTAGCGCGCCTTCTCGCCCATCGACGCCCAGATCAGCGTCTCATGCGCGTTGGTGAAGCGCGTGCCCTTGAAATTGGGCATCGGATTCGCCTTGCGCCAGACGATGTCGTTGAGGATCCAATAGCCCAGATCCTGGATCGCCGCGCCGACCTTGTAGATGTTGTGATAGCTGCCGATCACCCAGATCGCGCCATTGTCCTTCAGGATGCGCTTCGCCTCGAACAGCCATTCGCGCGTGAAGCGGTCATAGGCGCTCAAGGAATCGAACTTGTCCCAATCGTCGGTCACGGCATCGACATGGCTGCCGTCGGGGCGCGACAGATCGCCGCCCAATTGCAGGTTGTAGGGCGGATCGGCGAAGATGAGATCGACCGACTTGGCCGGCAGGCTGCGCATCGTCGCGATGCATTCGCCCATCAGGATCCGGTCGAGCGGCAGCGTGTCGAAGGCCACCATCGGCGTCTCCGCCACCGGCACGGCTACGCCCTCACGAACCTTTTCGATAACCCCCATCAACCCAATCCCCGTCTGCATCGCCGCCATGTCGTCGGAGCGCGGACGCCCGGTCAAGCGAACATTGGTTAACGGAAAAGCTCACCAAATCGTTAAGCACGCGGAACATTTGCGGGGTGAAGGCAGATGTTGAGTCCCGACTTATCCACAGCCCCCAAGCGGTGGGGTGTGGCGCAAAAGACTCAGGGCCGAGGATTGGCGATCAAAGATCGAGCCAGGCCTGCGCGACGGGGCCGAAGCTGCGCCGATGCAGCGGTGTCGGCCCGTGTTCGCGCAGCGCGGCGAGATGATGACGGCAGCCATAGCCCTTGTTCGAATGCCAATTGTAGACCGGATAGGTCTCGGCATGCGCGATCATGATCGTGTCGCGGGTGTGCTTGGCGACGATCGAGGCGGCGGCGATCGACAGACTGATCGCATCGCCCGAGACGATCGGCGTCGCGGCATAGCTCCAGCGCGGCAGGCGATTGCCGTCGACCAGCACATGGCCGGGCATGCAGCCGCCGTCGCGAATCAGCGCCTCGACCGCGAGCGTCATCGCCTTCATCGTCGCCCAATAGATGTTGAGCGCGTCGATCTCGTCCGCTTCGACGATGCCGACCCCGATCCGCGCGCACCCGCGCAGCCGATCGTGCAGCCGGGTGCGTTCGGCGTGGCCGAGCTTCTTCGAATCGTCGATCCCGCGCGGGATGCCCTTGTCCGGCAGGATCACCGCCGCCGCGACGACCGGCCCGGCAAGCGGCCCGCGCCCGGCCTCGTCCACGCCCGCGACGGGGGCCAGGCAGAGCTTTTCATGGCGGAGGCCGGGGCGTTGACCGTTTTTGGGAGCGGGTTTCGGGGTGGCGCGCGTCATTGGAAATCCGTCACCGATTGCTGACCCATCGGGCCGTGACCCTGGCCAAGACCGGGTGCCGCTTCCAGCGCTCGGCGGACGAAGCGGATCGCCCGTTCGATCGCCTCGGGCAGTGCCATCCCCTGCCCGAGGCCGGTGGCGATCGCGCTGGCCAACGTGCAGCCGGTGCCGTGCGTGCTGGTGGTGTGGATGCGTGGTGCGCTCCAGCGGGCGATCTCGCCGTCCGGGGCGTAGAGGATGTCGGTGACGTCGGCGGTGTCGGTGTGGCCGCCTTTTACCAGCACAGCGGTATCGAAAGCCGCCGCCAACCCAATTCCCGTCCGTGCTGAGCTTGTCGAAGCACTGTCCTCCTGATCGACCGCGCAAGAAAAGGGCAGTGCTTCGACAGGCTCAGCACGGACGGGGGAGAGTTTATCGATAACGGGGGAGAGGGTGGCGTGTAGGGCCGCCAATTCGGGGAAATTCGGCGTAACCAATGTTGCAATCCGCGTCAGCCGTTCGAACGCCGCGATCGTCGCCGCATCCGCCAGCACCGAACCACTCGTCGCCACCATCACCGGATCGAACACGATCGAAACATCGAGCGCCGCCAGTCTATCGGCCACGGCGTTTGCCGTCTCCGCCGATCCGATCATGCCGATCTTCACCGCATCCACGCCGATGTCCGACACGCAGGATTCGATCTGCGCCAGGACGATCTCGGTCGGCACCATATGCACCGCCTGCACGCCCAGGGTGTTCTGGGCGGTGATCGCGGTGATCGCGGTCATCGCATGCCCGCCGAGCATGGTCACGGTCTTGATATCGGCCTGGATGCCGGCACCGCCGCCCGAATCGGACCCGGCGATGATCAGGATGCGGGGGATCAGGATGCGGGGGATCGGGATGTCCGGGGTCACGCGGATCAGCCCTTGAAGGTGCGGACGGTCGAGGCCGGGTTTCGGGCGAGCGCCTTGCCGGTGCGCGCCGGGCGATCCATCAACTCGCCGCCGCAATTGGGGCAGCGTTCGTCGAGCGCATCGGCGCAATCGGTGCAGAAGGTGCATTCGAACGAACAGATGAACGCGCCGGGCGCCTGGGCCGGCAGATCGATGCCGCAGCGTTCGCAATCGGGGCGCATTTCGAGCATAACCCCGCTCTAGCCGCTCCCGCCCCGTTCGTCATCCCGCCCCAAACGTCATCCCAGCGCAGGCTGGGATATTTGTGGGGCTAAGGCTGCGCGCGCCACATTGAGATCCCAGCCTGCGCTGGGATGACGATTTGGCGAAGCGGCGGCGGCGAACTACTCCGCCGCCACGCGTACCGCGTCGCAGATCCGGTCCACCAGGCGAGTGACCTGTGCCGAATCGTCGCCCTCGGCCATCACGCGGATCACCGGTTCGGTGCCCGAGGGACGGATCACCAGCCGACCGCGCCCGGCCAGTTCCGCCTCGGCCTCGGCGATCACCGTCTTGACCGCCTCGGCCTCCAACGGCTTGCCGCCCTTGAAGCGCACGTTCTTGAGCAATTGCGGCAGCGGCTCGAAGCGGTGGAGCAACTCGCTGGCCGGCACCTGCGCCCAGGCCAGTTCGGCCAGCACCTGCAACGCCGCGACCAGCCCGTCGCCGGTGGTCGCGTAATCCGACAGGATGATGTGTCCGCTCTGCTCGCCGCCGACATTATAGCCCTTGGCGCGCATCGCCTCGAGCACGTGGCGATCGCCGACCGCGGTGCGGATCAGGCCGATGCCCTGCGCCGCGAGATGCCGTTCGAGCCCGAGGTTCGACATCACCGTCGCGACGATGCCGCCATTCCTGAGCCGCCCGGCGCGCGCATAGCCGCTGGCGATCGTCGCCATCAGCTGGTCGCCATCCACCACATGGCCCTTTTCGTCGACCACGATCAGCCGGTCGGCATCGCCGTCCAGCGCGATGCCGAGGTGCGCGCCGGAGGCCACCACCGTCTCGCACAACAGGTCCGGCGCGGTCGATCCGACGCCGTCGTTGATGTTCTTGCCGTTGGGCGACACGCCGAGCGAGATGACCTCCGCGCCCAGCTCCCACAGCGCCGAGGGCGCGACCTGATAGCCGGCGCCATTGGCGCAATCGACGACGATCTTCAGCCCGTCGAGCGTCAGATCCTCCGGAAAGGTCGATTTGGCGAAGTGGATGTAGCGGCCCTGCGCGTCGTCCACGCGGCGCGCGCGACCGATGTCCGAGGGGGCGGCGAGCGCGATGTCGCCGCCTGCCGCATCATCGATCAGCGCCTCGATCGCCAGTTCGTCCTCGTCGCTCAACTTGTAGCCGTCCGGGCCGAACAGCTTGATCCCGTTGTCGCCGTACGGATTGTGGCTGGCCGAGATCATCACGCCCATGTCGGCGCGCATCGACTGAGTCAGCATCGCCACCGCCGGCGTCGGCATCGGCCCGAGCAGAACCACGTCCATGCCGACCGAGGTGAAGCCCGCGACCATCGCGTTTTCGAGCATATAGCCCGACAGCCGCGTATCCTTGCCGATCACCACGCGGTGGCGATGATCGCCGCGCCGGAAGTGCGCGCCGGCCGCCATGCCGACCCTCATCGCCATCGCCGCGGTCATGTTCGCGCCGTTGGTCACGCCACGAATGCCGTCGGTACCGAAATATTTTCTTGCCATTCCTCGGCTTCCCGTCCGCTATGTCGGCGTATTCCTAACGCCTTATCGTCTCTTACCGCCATATCGAAGGATCTGCATGTCGCAAGCCACCCGTATCCTGCTCGCGCTGATCGTCGGGCTGATCGCCGGCATCGCGCTGGCCGCGTTCGCGCATGGCAGCGTGGATGGCGTCGTGCTGGTCGCGCAGCCGATCGGCACCGCCTGGCTGAACGCGTTGCAGATGACGATCGTGCCGCTGGTCGTGGCGCTGCTGATCACCGGCGTGGCGGCGACAGCGGAAGCGGCGCAGGCCGGGCGGCTCGCGGGGCGCGCGATCGCGATGTACGTCGTGATCCTGTTCCTGTCGGCGGTCTCGGCCGCGATCCTGACGCCGCTGTTCCTCGAGATCGTGCCGCTGCCGGTCGATTCGGCCGCCGCCCTGCGCGCGGCGATGATCGGCGCGGAGAAAATCGGGCCGATCCCGCCGCTGGGCGAATTCATCGCTGCCGTCATCCCCTCCAACGTGGTCAAGGCGGCGGCGGAGAATGCCTTTCTGTCGCTGATCATCTTCTCCCTGATCTTCGCGTTCGCGATGAGCCGGGTCGCCGCCACGTCGCGCACGCTGCTCGTCGCCTTCTTCACCGCGGTGCGCGATACGATGCTGGTGGTGATCGACTGGATCCTGTGGATCGGCCCGGTCGGCGTGTTCGCGCTGGCGCTGGTTGTCGGTGCTAAGGCCGGAACGGGCGCGTTCGGGGCGCTGATCCACTACATCCTGACGATCGCGGCGGTCGGCCTCACCGTATCGCTCTGCGCCTATCCGCTGGCGGTGTTCGGCGGGCGGATCGGTATTTCGCGTTACATCAAGGCCGCGCTTCCGGCGCAGGCGGTGGCGGTGAGCACGCAAAGCTCGCTCGCCTCGCTGCCGGCGATGGTCGAGGGCGCGAGCGAGATGGGCGTGCCGGTGACGACCTCCGGCGTGACGCTGCCGCTGGCCGTCGCGATCTTCCGTGCGACCGGCCCGGCGATGAATTTCGCGGTGGCGATCTATATCGCGATCTGGTTCCAGGTGCCGCTGTCGCCCGCGACGCTGGCGGTCGGCGCGATCGTGGCAACGCTCACCTCGCTGGGATCGGTCAGCCTGCCCGGCACGGTCAGCTATGTCAGCGCGATCGCCCCCGTCGCCTCGGCGATCGGCGCGCCGGTCGCGCCGCTCGGGCTGCTGGTGGCGGTCGAGACGATCCCCGATATCGTGCGCACCCTGGGCAACGTGATGATGGACCTCGCGACCACCGTCACGCTGGCGCGGCGGGGCCCGGCCTCAATCCCAGAGGCGACGGGCGCCGAAGCGATCGAATAGGACTTCGTTGGACACCAGCAGCGCCTGCTCGATCTGGGCCTGCGCGATGAGCAGGCGGTCGAACGGGTCCCGGTGATCGAACGGTAACGATCCAGCGAGATCGCCATGCGCCACCGTGATGTCCAAGCCCTGAAACCCGCGAGCCGGCACGATTGTAGCCAATCGCCCCGCGATCTCAGCCGCCTCAGGCAATTTGCCTATCCGGTATTTCGTCGAGATTTCCATCGCCGAAACCGCGCTGACCAGAATTATATTGTCATCGTATTCGATCGCCGCGCGGGCCGGATGGCTCAATTTCAGATCGCCGAGCAGAAACCAGAGCAGTGCATGGGTATCGAGCAGAAGCTTCATTTACCCTCCCAGGCAGCAAGCTCTTCCTCGGGCAGTGGCTCGAAGAAACGATCGTCGATCGCAAACTGCCCCTTCATCGACCCGAATTCCCGCTTTGGTTTTCCCTCCACCGGCACCAATTTCACCTGCGGCTTGTCGCCCCGCGCGATCACGATGTCCTCGCCGGCCAGCGCGCGCGCGACCAGGCTGGACAGATTGGTCTTGGCCTCATGCATCTTCACGACCGTCGCCATCGGACATCTCCTTAGCTAAGCAACATAGCTAAGTTGGTCGCCAGGCACAATCTCGCAAGTGACGGCGCGCGCCGGCCGCGCTATTGCAGGCGGCATGAACCGTCCCGCGCTGTCCATCGTCGTCCCCTGCTATAACGAAGCCGCCTGCCTCGACCTGCTCCACGCGCGCATTTCGGGCGCGGCGCGGGCGGCAGTGGGCGAGGATTACGAGATCGTCCTGATCAACGACGGATCGAAGGACGAGAGCTGGCCGGCGATGCAGCGCCTGGCCGCCGCCGATCCGCATCTGGTCGCGATCAACCTGTCGCGCAACCACGGCCACCAACTGGCGCTGACGGCGGGGCTGGACCTGTGCGCCGGGCAGCAGATCCTGATCATCGACGCCGATCTGCAGGATCCGCCCGAACTGCTCGCCGAAATGCGCGCGACGATGGCGGCGCAGGACGCCGACGTCGTCTATGCGGTGCGCCGCAAGCGCGAGGGCGAGACGGTGTTCAAGAAGCTGACCGCCGCGATCTTCTACCGCATGCTGGACCGGTTGACCGACACGCCGATCCCGCTCGACACCGGCGATTTCCGCCTGATGAGCCGCCGCGCGCTGGATGCGTTTCTCAGCCTGCCTGAACAGGCGCGCTTCATACGCGGGATGGTGGCGTGGATCGGCTTCCGCCAGGTGCCGTTCCTCTACGACCGGGCCGAGCGCCATGCCGGCGAGACCAATTACCCGCTCGGCAAGATGGTGCGCCTGGCGTTCGATGCGGTGACGGGATTCTCGACGGCACCCTTGCGCTTCGCCAGCCATATCGGCCTGGCGCTGACCGGCCTGTCGGCTTTGCTGTTCGTCTATATCGCGATCGGGTTCTTCAGTGGCAGCGCGGTGCAGGGCTGGACCTCGACGATGCTGATCGTCGTCGCGATCGGCGCGGTGCAGATGTTCGTGCTGGGGATGATCGGCGAATATCTCGGGCGGCTGTACGTGGAATCGAAGCGGCGGCCGCTGTATCTGGTGTCGGATATCGCCGGGCCGGTGCAGGGCACCGCGACCCTGGGCTATCGCGCGGAACCCCGGGTGGCGACGAGCGTGCCGCCGGGGCCGGTGGAGGCGATGATCTCGCGGTCGGCGGAATAGCATAAGCGCAGCCCATATCCCCGTTCATGCCGAGCTTGTCGAAGCACGTGCCATGAACGAGCCGGCGCGCTTTGGGCACGCCCTTCGACAGGCTCAGGGCGAACGGCGGAGAGCGGCGCAATCCAACTGCCCTTATCGCCTAGAGTGTGATGACATAAGCTTGAACCCCATGCTCCGTCATTCCCGCGAAGGCGGGAATCCATAGTCATCGCACTTTGTGAGACTCACTCGGATCAGCCAGTATGGATTCCCGCCTTCGCGGGAATGACGATGGAGGGAAGGCGATTCAAACCAAAGTCATCGTGCTCTAGGGCCGATCGACATTCAGTCGTTGCGAGGCAATTTTTGCTTTCTGCTCACCGTCACCCCGGACCTGTTCCGAAGTCCACCGTGCCGCAAACTCGCCGTTCAATGCACTCTTCGTGTCGAAAGCCGCCTGGTGGACCCCGGAACGGGTCCGGGGTGACGAAGAAAGGCTGAATGTCGATCAGTTCTAGACCTTCGGCATCGCCAGCGTGATGATCGACACGCCCGGCGACATCGGCACGCGACCGACCAAGTGCCGTTCCAGGCGGAAGATCGTTTCGAACAGGCTGTTCACCGCCTTGGGCGGCGGCGAATCGTCGCTGTCGTCGCGGCCGGTCATCCGGCCGAGCAGGCGGGCGGTGGCGGCGAGCGGGAAGAGCAGCGAGTTGAAGTAGCCGAGCTTCTTGGGCTCCAGACCGGCCTTACGGATCGCGGCGATCAGCGTCTTCTTCGAATAGCGCCGGTGGTGGTGATTGACCACGTCGTGCGCGCTCCACAGCCATTGATGCGCGGGAACGGTGATCAGGATCTTGCCGCCGGGCTTCAGGCAGCTCGCCATCGCCTTCAGCGCGGCGACGTCGTCCTCGATATGCTCGACCACGTCCAGCACAGCGATCAGATCATAGGCGCCGCGCTCCACCCCCGGCAGGATCGGCAGCGGCGCGGCGCTGACGGCGCGGCCGAGACGCAGCGAGGCGATGTCGCGCGCGGCGGGATCGATCTCGATCGCGTCGACCGCACCGAAGCTCGCGAGCATCGGCAGATTGTGGCCGGTGCCGCAGCCGATCTCGAGAATGCGCGCCTGGTCGGGCAGGTTGCCCTCGCGCGTCAGATAATCGGCGAGGATGTCGCGGCGGGCGCGATACCACCAATGGGTGGAATCATGCGCGGCCATGCGATCGTAGACGATTCTATCCATCGATTTTGGCCATTTCAGCCGAATACCCATTGCCGGTTGAGCGCGAAGGTCGCGATCGGCGTGACCAGCAAGACCGGGATCAGCGGGACCCAGTTCGGCTGATGGAACGGCCCGGTCAGAATCCAGGTGAACAGCGCGTTGAGCACCAGCCCGAAACCCTGCACCGCAATGAACTTCGCGTGCTGCCTGCCGCTCGTGTCGCGCGTGCCATGCCCCTTGAAGCTCCACGCGCTGTGGAGGAAGAAACCCGCGACCACCGCGACGGCGAAGGCGAACGGCACGGCGAACACCGCATGCTTGGGCGCGAAGACATGCGCCGACAGCGGCAGATACACCGCGGTGTAGATCGCGGTCGAGATGACACCGGCGATGGCGAAGCGGATCAGCTGGCCGAGCATTCCGCTCGCCCTGAGGCTATCGAACTGTCTGATGATCCCGTTCACGCGTGTCTTGCCCTTTACGCGGGCCGCACTAGAGCGCGGACGGGGGCGAGGAAAGCATTTTGAACGATAGCGTAAAATCCGGCGTGCAGTTGCGAGAGGAACTCGACCGCCACTGGCTGCGCCTGACGATGATCGCGTGGGGCCTGCTGGTCCTGTGGTATCTGTTCGATCGCTGGAACGCGATCCACTGGCTGTCGCTGGGCGATACGGACGACAATATGCGCCTGGCGCAGGTGCGCGCCTTGCTCGACGGGCAGGGCTGGTACGACCTGCGCCAGTACCGGCTCAGCCCGCCCCGGGGCTTCGACATCCATTGGAGCCGCATCGTCGATCTGCCGATCGCGGCAATGATTTTGCTGCTGCGCCCGTTCTTCGGCACGGGCGAGGCGGAGCGGCTGGCGTGCGGCGTCGCGCCGCTGCTGCCGCTGTCGATCGCGATGATCGGTTTGGCCGCGACGGTGCGGCGATTGGTCAGCCCGGTCGCTTGGCCAATGGCGATCGTGTTCCTGATCGGCGCCACCGCGACGATGCTGATGTTCATGCCCGACCGCGTCGATCATCACGGCTGGCAGCTCGCGATGCTCAGCCTGACGGTGGCCGGCCTGTCCGATCCGCGGCAGGCACGCGGCGGGGCGATCGTCGGCTGCGCCAGCGCCTTCTCGCTCAGCATCGGGCTGGAGATGCTGCCTTATGCCGCGATGGCCGGCGCGATCATCGGCCTGCGCTGGGTGTGGGACCGGGCCGAGGCGCAGCGGCTGATGGTCTATGCGCTGACGCTCGCGGCAGGTAGCGCGATCGGCTTCGTGCTGTTCGCCTCCAACGCCAATCAGGTATTGCGCTGCGATGCGCTGACGCCGGTGTGGCTGAGCGTTATGGTGGTCGGCGGGGCGTTCCTGTTCGCGATGGGACGGTTCGGCCCGGCGGCGCGCTGGCAACGGCTCGTACTGGCGCTGATCGCCGCCGGGATCGTCGGCGGCGGGTTCGGCTGGCTGTTCCCGCAATGCCTAGGCCGGCCGGAACAGGTGTCGCCCGAACTGGCGCGCACCTGGCTCGACAACGTCAAGGAAGCGAAGCCGGTCTACCAGCACCCGTTCCGCATGGCCTTCACGATCGTCGCGCTGCCGGTGATCGGGATCCTCGGCGCGGCGATCGCGACGTGGCGCGCGCGGCGTGCGCCGAACATCACCGGCTGGGTGCCGGTGCTGATGTTCGTGGCCTTCGCCGGCGCGATGCTGCTGTGGCAGACCCGCGCGGGGCCGGCGGCGCAGTTGCTCGCGGTGCCGGGCGCGGTGGCCCTGGCGTGGGTCATTCTCCCCTGGTGCCTGAATTCGAAATCGATGCTGATCCGCGTGTTCGGCACCGTGATCGCGTTCCTGGTCGTGTCGGGCATGTTCGTCGGCTACGTGCTGAAGCCGATCGATTTCACGCTGTTCGGACACCGCTTCGCCTATCAGGTCGCGCCGGCCAGCAAGCGGACCAACGTCGTCAACCGCTCGACCGGCCTGTGCATGACGCTGCCGGCGATGAAGCCGCTGGACCGCTATCCGAAACAGACGATCATGACGTTCGTCGATCTCGGCCCGCGCCTGATCGTGCTGACGCATCACGATGCGATCGCCGGGCCGTATCATCGCAACGGCGAACAGATTCTCGACGTGCAGCACGCGTTCTCGCGAACGCCGGAGAATTTCCGCGCGATCGCCCGCAAATATGGCGCGACGATGCTGCTGGTGTGCCCGAACATGGCCGAATCGACCGTGTACCGCGCGCGCAATCCGGGTGGATTCTACGACCAGCTGGCGCATGGGAAGACACCGGTTTGGCTGGAGCAATTGCCGTTGCCGGCCAAGTCTCCATTCCGGCTGTGGCGGATCAGGTGAGGCTCGAACGCTTTCCGGGAATACTGCCGTCATCCCGGACGCGATCCGGGATCCAACGGGCGGCAAGCCACGGCGTAGAACCGTGAGGATCGCCCGTGCGGCACGTTGGATCCCGGATCAAGTCCGGGATGACGACCTTTGGAACGGCGCGCGATAACCGATCAGGTCAGGCTGATGCGGATTCCGTCGATCACGAACTGCACCGCAAGCGCGGCGAGCAGCACGCCGAGCAGGCGCGTGATCACCGCCTCGATCTTCGCGCCCAGCACGCGCATGATCGGCCCGGCGGCGAGCAATGCCAGCAGCGTCAGCAACAGGATCGTTGCCAGCGACCCCAAGACGACGAGCGACGCTTCCAGCCCCTGGGTGCGCCCCATCAGCAGCATGACCGAGGCGATCGATCCCGGCCCGGCGATCATCGGCATCGCCATCGGGAAGATCGAGACGTCCTCCACTTCGGGCGTCGCGGCGACCTTTGCGGCGCGATCCTCGCGTCGTTCGGTGCGTTTTTCGAACACCATTTCCAGCGCGATCAGGAACAGCATGATGCCGCCCGCGATCCGGAACGACGCGAGGTTGATGCCGAGGCCCTTCAGCAACGCCTCGCCGAACAGCGCGAAGACCAAAAGGATCGCGCTCGCCACCAGCACCGCGCGCACCGCCATCCCCCGGCGCTGCACGGCGCTCGCGCCCGTTGTCAGCCCGGCGTAGATCGGCGCACAGCCGGGCGGATCGATCACCACGAAGAAGGTGATCAGCGACGAGATGTAGAGTTCGATCATGTCAGTATTATAGGCCGGACGGGTCGAACGGCACGCCGTCGCGGCGGTGCGCCGAGATCAGCGTGTTGCGCAGCAGGCACGCGATCGTCATCGGGCCGACGCCGCCCGGCACCGGCGTCACCGCGCGCGCCACGCTCATCGCGCCGGCGAAATCGACATCGCCGACCAGCCCGGCTTCGGTGCGGTTGATGCCGACGTCGATCACGGTCGCGCCGGGCTTGATCCACTCGCCCTTGATCATTTCCGGCCGCCCGACCGCCGCGACGACGATATCGGCGCGCGCGACCACGCTGGCCAGATCGCGCGTGCGCGAATGCGCGACCGTCACGGTGCAGCTTTCGGCGATCAGCAATTGCGCCATCGGCTTGCCGACGATGTTCGAGCGCCCGATCACCACCGCGTCCAGCCCCGCGAGATCGCCGAGCGTATCCTTGAGGAGCATGACGCAGCCATAGGGCGTGCACGGCACGAAGCCGTCCAGCCCGGTCGCCAGCCGCCCGGCATTGACCGGGTGGAAGCCGTCGACATCCTTTTCGGGATCGATCCGGATCGTCACCAGCCGCTCGTCGATGTGCGGCGGCAGCGGCAGCTGGACGAGGATGCCGTCGATTTGCGGATCGCCGTTCAGCGTATCGATCAGCGCGAGCAGATCGTCCTGATCGACATCGGCGGGCAGACGATGCTCGAAGCTTTGCATTCCCGCCTCGCGAGTCGCCTTGCCCTTGGAGCGGACATAGACCGCGCTTGCCGCATCCTCGCCGACCAGCACGACGGCTAGGCCGGGCACGCGCCCGCTGACCGCGTGAAAGGCCGCGACCCGTTCGCCGATCCGCCCGCGCAGGCGCGCGGCGAAGGCCTTTCCATCGATAATCTCTGCGCTCATGGCGCCGCCTCATAGAGCGGCGCGCGCGTCTTCGCTACCTCAGGCGGTGGGGACGGGATAGAATTGCACCGCCAGCGAGGGGATGACGATGTTCATCAGGATGTAGAGGATCAGCAGCACGACCAGAGGCGACAGATCGAGCGCGCCGAAATCGGGCAGGATGCGCCGGATCGGTCGGTACAGCGGCTCGGTCATGCGTCGCAGCGCCTCCCACACGGTGCGCACCATATCGTTGGACGTGTTGATCACGTTGAAGGCGATCAGCCAGGACAGGATCGCCTGGATGATGATGATCCACCAGACGACGTTCAGGAGCACCATGACGATACGCAGGATGACGAGCAATGACGGTCTCCGGATAGGCCTTGTCGTTCCCCGATAGCGCATGCGGCCATCGGGGAACAACACCTTCGCGTCATTTGCCGCGGCGCGCGGTCCGTCAGACGGTGGCGAAGGCCCGGATCTTGCCCGGAACGGCGCAGTGCGCGGGCGTCAGGATGCGTTCGGCGACGCTCACGACCGCGACATGGCCACGCGCGCGCGCCTCTTCCGGGCCGGCGGGCAGCGGATCGGCACGGCGCAGCTTGGCGACGGCGCGGCGATCCAGGCTGTCCTCGCCCGACGATCCGACGACGCGGATGTCGGCGATGCCGCCATCGGGATAGACCTTGAAGGCGAGCATCACGACGCCGGTGCGGTAGCGGTGTTCGGGGCTCATCGGATCCTGCGCGGTGGCGCGGGCGATGGCATTGGCGAGATCGGCGATCCAGCGGTTCAGATCATCGGCGGGCATGAGGGGGCACTCCTGCTTCGGGGATCTGCAGGATACGCCGCCGATGTGATGCTTACGCTACCGCAGGGTTACCGTTTGGCGACAGCGGGATGCGCTCAGCGATGCACGAGCGTGCCCGCGCCCTCGCGGGTGAAGATCTCCAGCAGCATGCCGTGCGGCACGCGGCCGTCGATGATCACCGCCGCATCCACCCCGGCCTCGACCGCGGTGACGCAGGTTTCCAGCTTCGGGATCATGCCGCCGGTGACGGTGCCGTCGGCGCGCAGCTCGGCGATCCGCGCAGGGTCGAGATCGGTGAGCAGTTCGCCCTGCTTGTCGAGCACGCCGACCACGTCGGTGAGCAGGAAGAAGCGCGACGCGCCCAGCGCCGCCGCGATCGCGCCGGCCATCGTATCGGCGTTGATGTTGTAGGTGTGCCCGTCCGCGCCGATCGCGATCGGCGCGATCACCGGGATGATCCCGGCGGCGGACAGGGTGTCGATGATCCGCCGGTCGACGCCGACGGGTTCGCCGACGAACCCGAGATCGACATGCCGTTCGATCCCCTGCAGCTTGTCCGGCGTGCTGCGCTCGACCTTCTCGGCGGTGACGAAGCCGGCATCCTTGCCCGACAGCCCGACCGCGCGGCCGCCGGCCTGGCCGATCCAGCCGACGATTTCCTTGTTGATGCTGCCGGCGAGGACCATCTCGGCGATCTGCGCGGTCTCGGCATCCGTCACGCGCAGGCCATCGACGAAGCGCGATTCGACGCCGAGCCGCTTGAGCATCGCGCCGATCTGCGGCCCCCCGCCATGCACGACGACCGGGTTGATGCCGACCGCCTTGAGCAGCACGACATCCTCGGCGAAGTCGCGCTGCAATTCCGGGCTGCCCATCGCGTGGCCGCCATATTTCACGACGAAGGTCTGCCCGGCGTAGCGCTGCAGATAGGGCAGCGCCTCGACGAGCGTTTCGGCCTTGGCGAGGAGCGCCGGCGCGGGAGTGTGATCGGTCATGGGCTGCCTATTATGCGATACTCGCGCGAACCCCAACCCCAAGTGCCGTCCGTCCTGCGCCTGTCGCAGGACCGCCTTTCTTCCCGGCGGCAGAAAGGAAGGGCAGTGCTTCGACAAGCTCGGCACAGCCGGGAATGGGACTGGGCCGCGCTCCTCTAACGTCACCCCAGCGAAGGCTGGGGTCTCGGTGGGGCGGGCGCACTGCGCGCCTCCGGGAGATCCCAGCCTGCGCTGGGATGACGGGAAGTTCAGGCCATCCGGTCCAGCCGTCGCCCGATCGCGACGACGAGATAAATCAGTGGCGGCACGAGCAGGACCGACAGCGTTATCTTGGCGAGCATCTGTCCAGCGATCAGTTCGCCGATCGGGAAGACGCCGTAGAAAGCGATCGTCGCGAACAGCAAGGTATCGACGATCTGGCTGAGGACGCTGGCGCTCGCCGCGCGGAACCAGAGCAGCTTGCTGCCCTCGCGCCCCTTGAGCGCCGCGAAGATCGTCACGTTCAGCGTCTGGGAAATGCCATAGGCGACGATCCCGCCGAGCCAGATGCGCCACGTCGCCCCCAGCACCAGCTGGATCGCATCGCGATTGGCGGGCTGCATATCGGGGGAAGCCGGCAGGATATGCACGATCCACGACAACAGGATCGATACGATCAACGGAATGAAGCCGATCCGGACGAGCTGATTGGCGACCTTCGGCCCATGCAATTCCGCGACCGCGCTCGATACGATGACGAGCAGAAGAAACGCGAAGATGCCGGCCTCGACCGCCAAAGGCCCCAGCCCGAAGATCGGCCCGATCGCCGACAATGGGCCAAGCGACACCTGCTTGTTGCCGAGTACGCCGGCAATACAGACCATGCCGCCATAGAAGATCGAGAAGACGAAGAGCGAACGCGGCATCTTGAGGGTAGCGGTTTCCATCGCGCCGACGCTACCGGTTCCGGGGCGCGCGTCAATCCGCTTGGGTGGCGCGGCTGGGGGTGCGGCGCACAAATCGGTTGCGGAATGCGTGCCAAAGCTGCGAAGCTTCGGCCAAAGCGGGGAATATTGAGTACGATGAACAGGTTCTTGATCGGTCTGGCAGGCATTGCCGTGATCCTCGGCATCGCGGTGCTGCTGTCGAGCGACCGGCGCGCGATCCGCCTGCGCGTGGTCGGCGCGGCGTTCGCGCTACAGGCCGGCATCGCCGTGCTCGTGCTCTATTCGAGCGCGGGCAAGATGATCCTCGGCGAAATGTCCGGCGGCGTCGCCAATCTGCTCGGCTATTCGCAGAAGGGCACCGAATTCCTGTTCGGCAAGATGGCCACGCCCGAAATCGGCGGCCAGAGCTTCGCCATCGCGGCGCTGCCGGTGATCATCTTCTTCGCCAGCCTGGTGTCGATCCTCTATTATCTGGGGTTGATGCAGCTGATCGTGCGCTGGGTGGGCGGGGCGATCGAATGGGTGATCGGCGTATCGAAGGTGGAATCGCTGTGCGCGGCGGCGAACATCTTCGTCGGGCAGAGCGAATCGCCGCTCGTCATCCGGCCGTATCTGGCGGGACTGACCCCGGCGCAATTGTTCACCGTGATGACCAGCGGCATGGCCGGCGTGGCGGGCACCATCCTGGCCGCCTATGCGTCGATGGGCATTCGGATCGATTATCTGCTCGCCGCCAGCTTCATGGCCGCGCCGGGCGGCATCCTGATGGCGAAGATCATCATGCCCGACCGCGTCGTGCCGCCGGACGGGGAATTGCCGCTCGGCGACCTGCCCGACGAGGATCGCCAGATCAAGCTCGCCGAGACGCGCAGCGGCGGGATCGGCCCGGCGGCGTTGATCGCCGAAAGCGTGCCCGGCGAACCGCTGCCCCAGGCCACGCACGACGAGGAGAAGCCGGCCAACATCATCATGGCCGCGGCGCAGGGCGCGCAGACCGGCGTGAAGCTGGCCGTCGCGGTCGGCGCGATGGTGCTGGCGTTCGTGGCGCTCGTGGCGCTCGCCAACGGCCTGCTCGGCGGCGTGGGCGCGTGGTTCGGCTATCCGCAGCTCAGCTTCCAGGGGCTGCTCGGCTATGTCTTCGCGCCGATCATGTTCCTGCTCAACGTGCCGTGGAGCGAGGCGGGAATCGCCGGCGGGTTGTTCGGGCAGAAGATCGTGCTCAACGAATTCGTCGCCTATATTAGCCTCGGCGCGCAGAACGGCCTGAGCCCGCGGACGGTGGCGGTGGTGACCTTCTCGCTGTGCGGCTTCGCCAATTTCAGCTCGATCGCGATCCAGATGGCGGTGACGGGCAGCCTCGCCCCGAACCAGCGCCCGATGATCGCGCGGCTCGGCCTGCGCGCGCTGGCGGCGGGGAGCCTGGCCAACCTGATGTCGGCGGCGCTGGCCGGGTTGCTAATCGGGTAGGACGAACCGGGATGAGCGGCGGGGCTGACACCGGCGCCGTTATTTCGCGACCAGTTGCGGATATTCCCAGCGCCACGGTGCGCCCGTATCGCCCAGCGCCGCCTTCACCAGATCGGGAAACGCCGCCTCGGCGCGCACATCGTTCGACAGGATCACGACGCAGCGCCGCGCCCGTTCGAGGCAGACGAAGGTGTTGCCGGTGCTGTCGTCATGGCCGCCTTTGTAGAAACCCGGCCCCTGCGGACCGGTGAAGGCGACCACACCGAGCGCCGCCGACAGGCCGGGCGTGCGCTCGACCGCCGGGGCTTCGGGCAGCAAGGTGGGGAATTGCGCGCGCGACGTGATCGGCAATTGCGGGCGCACCCACCGCGCGAACGCCGTCTTGCTTAGCCCGCGTCGGGCGGACACGGCGGCGGCGAAGCGCGCCATATCGGCGATCGTCGTATCCATCGATCCCGCCGCGCGCACGCGGCTACGTTCGTCGTGCGGCTCGACGCTGCCGTCGCTCTTCCAGCCATCGGCGAGGTTGCGGGCGAAATCGGCGCGCCAGATCAGGCTGGTGTTCGTCATCCCGAACGGCGCGAACACCCGACGCTGCACCTCCTTGCCGAGATCGAGGCCGAGCCCCTTTTCCAGCGCGAACTGCAGCAGCATCATGCCCTCGCCCGAATAGGCGTAGCGGCTGCCGGGTTCGAAATGGATGCGCAACTTTCCGTCCGGCTCGACGAACGCGAAATTGGCGAATCCGGTGCTGTGGGTGAGGACGTGGCGCATCGTGATCCGGCGCCAGCGCGGATCGCCGGCCAGATCGCCCCAATGGCCATAGGCATCGAGATTGCCATATTCGGGCAGCGGCCGGGGCAGATACTCGGCGATCGGCCGGTCGAGATCGACTTTCCCCTCGGCCACCATCTGCATCACGGTATAGCCGACGATCATCTTGGTCAGCGATGCGCCATACATCACGGTATCCCCGGCGAGCGGCGCACCGGCGGCGTTCCGCCGGCCATAGCCGCGTACCGCCAGGATCCGCCCGCGATCGACCACCGCGATGGCCAGGCCCTTCGCACCGGTCCTGGCCATCGCCGCTTCGGCCGCCGCATCGATGCGCGCCTGCATTCCCGAAGAAGGCGCGACCGCGGCCGGAGCAATCATCGCAAGTGCCGCGCTCAACCCCAGCATATCGCCCTCCCCAATCTTCGCCCCTCGACTGTGCCACAGCGGCGGCGTAAGTCGAGCCCGTCCGCCGGCAGTTCGTCCGTAGCGCCGACGTGACGTAAATTTCATCTTGCCGACACCGTCATGCGCGCGGGGCGGCATTAGGGGCCGCGCATATATGTCAAAGCCGATCTTCTTCGATTCCCGCGGCACGCGGCGGCGCTGGTCGTTCCGCAGCCTGTTCGCGCTGATCGCCATGGTGCTGATCGCCGCCGGCGTCTTCGCGCTGACGATCATCAACGTCCCCTCGGGCGATCCGCTGCCGATCCGCTACGAACGCGCGCACTCGACGCCGGTATTGGGCGAGCAGGTCGCCGCGATCCGGCACGACATCTCGCGTCGGCTGCGCTCGCTCGGTTGGCTGCCGCACCATACCGCGCGCGGCAAGCCCGGCGGCAAGCCGCTGTCGGTCGGTTTCTACGTGCCGTGGGACGATGCCAGCCGCGTATCGCTCAGCGCGCACATGGACCAGCTCAACTGGGTCGTGCCGGCGCTCTTCACCGTGGCCGGGCCGAAGCACCAGCTGGTCCAGACCCCCGACCAGCGCTTCGACATCATCATGGCGACGTCGCCGCGTCGCCCGGCGGTGCTGCCGATGATCCAGAACATCGCCGGCGGCAATTGGGACGGGGAGGGCATGGCGGCGCTGATGCGCAACGTGCCGGCGCGGCGCGCGCTGCTGAAACAGTTCGCCGACGCGCTGGACAAGCGCCACGCGGCGGGCGCTGTGTTCGATCTGGAAAGCCTGCCCGCATCGTCGCTGGCCGATTACCGCGCCTTCCTGCGCGATGCCCGCACGCTCTTCGCGCCGCGCAAGCTGCTGGTGACGCTCACCGTTCCGGCCGGCGACGGAGATTGGGATCTGCGCGCCTTCGCCAAGGTCGCCGACCGCGTCTTCCTGATGAATTACGACGAGCATTGGCAGGGCGGCACGGCCGGGCCGATCGCGTCGCAGCCCTGGTTCCTGCACCAGTTGCGCGATGCGGTGGAGCGGATCGGGCGCGACAAGCTGATCGTCGCGTTCGGCAGCTACGGCTACGACTGGCACGGCGAGGGCAAGGACGCGCATGTCGATGCGCTGACGATCGAGGAAGCGTGGCTCGCCGCGCACGACAGCGGTGCCAAGATCAGCTTCGATCCCGCCAGCGGCAATACCAGTTTCGCGTACAATGACGGCACGACCGATCATCACGTCTGGATGCTGGACGCCACCGCGACGTGGAACCAGCTGCGCGTGACGCATGCGATGGGGGTCAATTCCGTCGCCTTGTGGCGGCTGGGCAGCGAGGATCCCGGCGTCTGGGCCGATCTTGCCGGCTGGCAGGGCGCGGGCCTGCCCGACCTGACCAAGATCAGACCGCTGACCAACGTCGACGTCGAGGGCAATGGCGAGATCCTGCGCATCGCCGCCACGCCGAGCGACGGCAACCGCACGATCCGCGCCGACGCCAACCGCCTGATCCGCGACGTGCGCTACGGCGATCTGCCGACGCCCTATATCGTGCAGCGCGTCGGCGACCGGCCGAAGGAGCTCGCGCTGACCTTCGACGACGGCCCGGACGGAACGTGGACGCCGCAGATCCTGGATATCCTGAAGGCCAAGAAGGCGGTCGGAACGTTCTTCATCGTCGGCGAGAACGGCCTCGCCCACCCGCTGCTGCTGCGCCGGATCATCAACGAGGGCAGCGAGATCGGCAACCACAGCTATACGCATCCGAACATGGCGCTCGCCTCGCAACGCGGCATCGCGGTGGAACTGAACGCGACGCAGCGCCTGATCCAAGCCTATACCGGGCGTGCCACGCGGCTGTTCCGCGCGCCGTATTTCGGCGATGCCGAACCGACCACCGAGGACGAACTGTTCCCGGTGCTGGAGGCGCAGCAGCGCGGCTACACCTCGGTCGGGCTGCACGTCGATCCGAACGACTGGCAGCGCCCGGGCGTGCAGGCGATCATCACGCAGACGGTGAACCAGGTGCTCGCCGGCGACGACGAGCGCTCCGGCAACATCATCCTGCTGCACGATGGCGGCGGGGATCGCGCCCAGACCGTCGCCGCGCTGCCGCAGATCATCGATCAGCTGCGCGCCAGGGGCTATCGCTTCGTGCCCGTCTCGCAGCTTGCCGGCCTCTCGCGCGACCAGGTGATGCCGCGCATCGAAGGCAACGATCTGATCGCAGTGCGCGCCGATGTCGGCATCTTCGCGTTCCTCGCGCTGATCGGCTGGCTGCTGAAATGGATCTTCTTCCTCGCCATCGCGCTCGGCATCGCGCGCGCGATCGTGATGGCCGGGCTCGCGATGTGGAACAAAAGGCGCGAAAACGGCGTGGTGCCACCGCCGTTCGATACCGACCGTCTGGTCTCGGTGATCATCCCGGCGTGGAACGAGGAACGCGTGATCGTCTCCTCGATCGAACGCGTGCTGGCCAGTACGAGCGCGCACATCGAGGTGATCGTGGCCGATGACGGATCGACCGACGGCACCAGCGCGGTGGTCGCCGCCGCGTTCGACGGCGATCCGCGCGTGCGCCTGCTCACGCTCGTCAACGGCGGCAAGGCCGAGGCGCTCAACCGCGCGCTGACCTATGCCAAGGGCGAGATCGTCGTCGCGCTGGATGCCGATACGCAGTTCGAGAAGGAAACGGTCGCGCGGCTGGTGCGCTGGTTCGACGATCCGGAGATCGGCGCGGTGGCGGGCAATGCCAAGGTCGGCAACCGGGTCAATCTCGTCACGCGCTGGCAGGCGGTGGAATATGTGACGGCGCAGAACGTCGAACGCCGCGCGCTGGCGCAGTTCGATGCGATGATGGTCGTGCCCGGCGCGGTCGGGGCGTGGCGGCGCGCGGCGCTGGACGCGGTCGGCGGATATCCGATCGACACGCTGGCCGAGGATCAGGATCTGACGATCGCGATCCAGCGCGCGGGATGGCGCATCGCCTACGATGTCGATGCGGTCGCCTGGACCGAATCGCCGGAAAGCTTCACCGCGCTCGCCAAGCAGCGCTTCCGCTGGGCGTTCGGCACGCTGCAATGCCTGTGGAAGCATCGCCGCGTGATGCGCACCGGCCAGCCCAAGGGCCTGGCATTCGTCGGCATGCCGCAGGCGTGGATGTTCCAGATCTTCTTCGCCGCGGTGTCGCCGGTGATCGATCTGGCGCTGATCGTCTCGATCGTCGGCACCTGGATCCGCGTATCGCAGCACGGCTGGGCGCAGACGCAGAGCGACGTGTTCATGATGGCGATCTACTGGACCGCCTTCACCGCGATCGACGTATTGTGCGGCTGGATCGCCTATCGGCTGGAACCGCGCGAGCAGCGCTATCCGGCGCACCTGCTGATCGCGCAGCGCTTCATCTATCGCCAGGTGATGTATTGGGTGGTGCTGAAGGCGATCGGCGCGGCGATCAGCGGGCTGGGCGTCGGCTGGGGCAAATTGGAACGCACCGGCAGCGTGGAGGCCGAGGGCCGGGCCTGAGGCGATCCGCATGACGCGAATGTCATGTCGGCGTCACGGGTGGGACACGCGCATGCGCCTAGCGGGAACGGCATGATCGGTCGCCGCCATCCCTCCGCCGCCCCGCGCACCCGCCGGCGCCTGCGCATCGTCGCGGGCATCGCCGCGTTGATCCTGCTGGCGATCGTCGCGCTGTTCGCCAGCGCGGGCTTCTTCGACGCGGACGCGGTCCACATCGTGCCCCCGACCGACCCGCGCAAAGCGATCGGCGCGGTCTATTTCACCGGCGACATGGGCGTGCGCTTCGGGATGAGCGCGGACACGATCCCGGCGCTCGCCGCCAACGGCTATCCCGTCTACGCGATCAACAGCCCGACGCTGTTCGCGCGCCGCCGCACGCGGGCGGACGTCGAACGGATCGTCGCCGATGCCGTGCGCCGGGGTCTCGAACAGACTCAGTCCGACCGCGTCGTGCTGATCGGCCAATCCTATGGGGCCGACATCCTGCAGACCGGCCTCGCCGCCCTGCCCGCCGATCTGCGCGCGAAGGTGGCAGGCGTGGTGCTGGTCGTGCCGGGCGAGACCGTATTCTTCCGCGCCGACCCTTCGGGCCTCGTCTATCACGGCACGCCCGACAGCATGGGCGCGGCGACCGCGCGGAAGCTGAACTGGACGCGCTTCACCTGCATCTACGGCTCCGCCGAAAGCGACAGCCTGTGCCCGCAGATCGTGCTGCCCAACCTGCGCACGATCGCGATGCCCGGCGGCCATTTCCTAGGCCGCGACAGTGCCGGGCTGATCGCCCATGTGCTGGCCGCAATCCCGGCCGCCCCCTCGCCTGCCCCCTCCAAGGACCGACCATGATGCGCATTCCCGCCACCCTGACCGCAACGCTCGCGATGCTGATCGCCGGCACGGCCCCGGCCGTCGCCTCGTCCAATCCGGTGCTCGGCACCTGGGTCAACCCGAAGCACACGCTCGCGGTGCAGACCGCCGCGTGCGAGGCCGGTGGGCTGTGCGGCGCGATCGTCCGCGCCGACGAACAGGCGCTGGCCGATGCGCGCGATGCCGGCGTGCCGCAACTGATCGGGCTGCAATTGCTGCAGGACTATCATCCCGCGCATGGCGGCGTCTGGTCGGGCCGGGTCTATGTGCCCGACATGGGACGCAGCTTTTCCTCGCGGATCGAACAGGTGTCGCCCGACGCGCTGAAGATCTCCGGGTGCCTGGTCGGCGGCTTCCTCTGCAAGTCGCAGGTGTGGCGTCGCCTTAAGTGATATCATGCCCGACATGATCGCCGCCATCGTCAACACGGCCATGAAATATCGCCGCGCGATCACGCTGGCGGTCGTCGCGCTGGTCGCCGGGATCGGCTTCGAGGCGCTGCGCCTGATCCTGCACGAAGTGCATTTGAGCGACGTGCGCGCGGCGATCGCCGCCGTGCCGCGCGAGCGCATCGCCCTCGCGCTGGCGCTGACCGTGGGGAGCTATCTCGCGCTCACCTTCTACGATGCCATCGCGCTGCAGGTGATCGGCCGGCCGCAGCGCTGGCTGGTGGCGGCGACGGCGTCGTTCACCAGCTATACGATCAGCCACAATCTCGGCCTGTCGCTGCTGACCGGCGGATCGGCGCGCTACCGGGTCTATACCTCGGTCGGGCTGGATCTCGGCGATGTCGCGCGCGTCTCGGCGATCGCCAGCCTGACCTTCTGGGGCGGGATCGTCACCACCGGAGGGCTCGCGCTGCTCACCGCGACGCACGGCTTCGCGTTGGGACCGATCGCGCTCACCGCGTGGCAGTGCCGCGCGCTCGGCATCGGCGTGGTCGCGGCGATCGTGGTGGCCGTCTCTCTGCTGCGCACCCGGCGGAACCGGATCCTGCGCGTCGGCGGCGCATCGCTGCCGCTGCCCACCAACCGCCAGTTGCTGGCGCTCGGCGGCGTCACGCTGATCGACGTCTTCGCCGCCTCCGCCGCCTTGTTCGTCCTGCTGCCGTCGCTGGGGATCGGATCGTTCCCGATCTTCGTCCTCGCCTATATCCTCGCCCTGCTCGCTGCCCTGGTCACGCATGTCCCCGGCGGACTCGGCGTGTTCGAGGCGGTGATGCTGGCGATGGTGCCCGACGATCGTCCGGCCGTGTTCGCCGGGCTGCTGCTCTATCGCATCCTCTATTACCTGCTGCCGCTGCTCGTCGCCGGCGCGCTGATCGCGGTCGCCGAGGGCAAGCGCCTGCGCCAGCCGATCGGCACCGGCCTGTCGCTGCTCGATCGCGCCGGCCGCGCGATGGCACCGGGCGCGGTGACGCTGCTGGTGTTCGCCGCCGGCTTCATCCTGCTCGTGTCGGGCGCGCTACCCGGCGTGAAGGCGCGGCTCACCAGCCTCGACGATATCGTCCCGCTGTCGTTCATCGAGGGATCGCATCTGGGCGGCAGCCTGATCGGGACCGCGCTGCTGCTCGTCGCCCCGGCGCTCAACGCGCGCCTGCAGAGCGGATTCCAGATGGCGCGCCTGCTGCTGATCGGCGGCGCGATCTTCTCGCTGATGAAGGGCCTGGATTACGAGGAAGCGGCGATCATGCTCGCGATCGCCGGGCTGCTGCAATATTGCCGCCGCGGCTTCTATCGCAAAGGCGGCCTGCTGACCGAACCGATCGACTGGGCGTGGCTCGGCGGTGCGGCGATCGCCGTCGCCCTGAGCCTGTGGGCCGGGTTCTTCGCCTATAAGCGCACGCCCTATTCCGACGATCTGTGGTGGCATTTCGCGCTGAACGGCAACGCGCCACGCTTCCTGCGCGCCAGTTTCGGCGCGGGGATCCTGCTTGCCGCCACCGCCTTCTGGCACCTCATGTCCGGTCGCCGCCCGCGCGCCGTGCCGGACCTGCTGCCCGACGGCGTCGCCGCGCAGGCCTTGGCCTTCGCCGAGCGCACCGACGCCAACCTCGCCTTCACCGGCGACAAGAGCTTCATCGTCAGCCGCGCCGGCGACGCGTTCCTGATGTACCGCATCCATGGCCGCACCTGGGTGATCATGGGCGATCCGGTCGGCCCGCGCGCGGCGTGGAGCGAACTGGTCTGGGCGGTGCGGCGTGCCTGCGATGCCGCGCGCGGGCGGCTGTGCTTCTTCCAGGCGAGCGACGCGATGCTGCCCCTGTTCGTCGATCTCGGCCTGACCACGATCAAATATGGCGAGGAAGCGACCATCCCGCTCGCCGATTTCACCCTGGCCGGACCGCAGGCGAAGAACCTGCGCCACACCACGCGCCGCGCCGAGGCGGCCGGCCTGAGCTTCGCGGTGGTGCCCGCCGCCGACGTGCCGGGGTTGATCCCCGAACTGAGTGCGATCTCCGATGCTTGGCTCGACGAGAAGGGCGGCAAGGACAAGCAGTTCAGCCTCGGTGCGTTCGATGCCGAGTATCTCGCCCGGTTCCCGCTGGCGGTGGTGCGGGAGGGAGGTCGGATCCACGCCTTCGCCAATATCTGGACGACGGCGGACGGGCGCGAGCTGTCGGTCGATCTGATGCGCCACGGTCTCGACGCACCGTACGGCACGATGGACCTGCTGTTCGTACGCCTGCTCGAATGGGGCCGCGCAGAAGGCTATGTCCGCTTTAACCTCGGCGTCGCGCCGCTGGCCGGTATCCAGGGCAACCGCCTGGCCCCGCTCTGGGCGAAACTGGCGCGGACGTTGTTCGAGAATGGCGAGCGGATCTACGGGTTTGTCGGCCTGCGCGCGTTCAAGGCGAAATATGCGCCGGACTGGACCCCGCGCTACATCGCCACGCCGGGCGGCGCCGGCATGGTCCGCGCTCTGGTCGATCTGGTGCGCATCGTCGGAAATTGACGCGCCAAGGCTAAGGCGGATCGTCATTCGATTTTTGGAAGCTTTGAGAGCTGTTTACCATACACAACCGACACCCCGGACTTGTTCCGGGGTCCACCAAGCGGCTTTCGATACGAACAACGCTGTGAGTGCCGAGTTCCCGGCACGGTGGACCCCGGAACAAGTCCGGGGTGACGGGGCTAAAACCCATCATAACGATGAACGTCGATTTTCCCTTAGGCGGATGAGCATGCCCGCCGGCGCATGTTCATTTGCATATCGCGACAAACTCGAAGAGTAGCGGTCCCACTGGAAACGGCGGAAACGGGCTGGATATGATGCGCGTATCGGGGGGAATTGCGTTGGGCCTGCTGCTCAGCGCCTGTGTCGGTGGCGTGGCGCCGCCGAGCAAGCCGGTCTCGGTCGGCGAGCGATCCGCGCCGCCACGCGTGCATCCGCTGCGCGATCCGGGTGCGGCGCCCAATATCCGGAATATCCAGTTTCCCGCGCGGATCGTCGGCGCGGTTCCGCTGGCGGCGATGCCGGTGGCCCCGGTGACTCAGCCCACCAATGCAGTCGCGGCGGGCGTTTTGCCGGGGCCGCCGATCGCGTCCCTGCCGATCACCGATGCGGAGGCCGAGGCGGCGCGAATCGTGTTCCTGACCAGTTGCCCGGGCCTGCAACGCCGCGCCGACACGTCCGGCCTGACGCGCGGCGCGGATTGGCAGCCGGCCTGCGCGGCGGCGGCGGCGACCCCGACGGGCGGCGCGCGCGCGTTTTTCGCCCAGTGGTTCGAAGCGGTGCAGATCGGCGATGGCAAGGCGTTGGCGACGGGCTATTACGAGCCGGAAATCGACGGTTCGCTCGATCAGCGCGCCGGATATGCGCCGGTTTATGGCCGGCCGAGCGATCTGGTCGATGTCGATCTCGGCGCGTTCTCGACCGATCTGAAGGGCAAGACGATCCGCGGGCGGGTCGATGGCCGCCGGCTAGTGCCCTATTACGATCGTACCGCGATCGAGCAGGGGGCGCTGTCCAGAACCGCGCCGATCCTCGCCTGGGCGAAGGATCCGGTCGAGCTGTTCTTCCTGCAGATCCAGGGGTCGGGCCGGCTGCGGCTGCCCGACGGCGAGATCCTGCGCATCGGCTACGATACGCAGAACGGGCGCGATTACACCGGCATCGGCGCATTGATGAAGGCGCGCGGGCTGCTGAAGCCGGGGCAGACCTCGATGCAGGGGATCGTCGCCTGGCTGCACGCCAACCCGGCCGAGGGTCAGGCAATCATGCGCGAGAACAAGAGCTTCGTGTTCTTCCGCGAGATCGGCGCGCCGACGGGCGCGATGGGCTATCCGGTGACGGGCCAGGTGAGCGCGGCGGCGGATGCCAAGTTCGTGCCGCTCGGCGCACCGGTGTTCCTGTCGCTCGACCGGCAGGACGCGTCCGGACTGTGGATCGCGCAGGATATCGGTGGCGCGATCAAGGGCAGCAACCGCATCGACACCTATTGGGGCGCGGGCGCGGCGGCGGAATCGACCGCCGGCGGCATGTCCGGGCGCGGCACCGCGTTCGTGCTGCTGCCGGTCGGCACGCTGGCGCGGCTGGAGGGGGCGCGGCTGGATGCGGCGCGGTCAGCCCTGCCGGGTAGCTAAGGCCTGCGAGAGACTGCCGCCGGATTGGTCGAGCAGGTGGCGGGCGCGATCCGGCGTTTCGCCCAGCGCGATCAGCACGGCGCGGGGGATGTGCCGCCCGGCGGCTTCGATCGCCCCGTCCGCCTCGGCGATCGACACGCCGGCGATCTCCGCGACGATCGCCGCGCCGCGCCGGCGCAGCTTGGTGTTCGACATCCGCATGTTCACCATCAGACCGCGATGCACGAAGCCCAGGCGGAGCATGATCGCGGTGGAGATCATGTTGAGCGCCGCCTTCTGCGCGGTGCCGGCCTTCATGCGGGTGGAGCCGGCGACGATCTCGCTGCCCGTCTCGGCGAGGATCGCGTGCTCGGCGGCCGCCAGCAGCGGCGCGGCGGAATTGTTCGCTACGGCGATGGTCAGCGCGCCCGCCGCCCGTGCCGCTTCGATCGCGGCCAGCGTGAAGGGCGTCGTGCCGCTCGCCGCGACGCCGATCAGCACGTCGTTCGCGCCGATCGCTTCCGTCGCGACCCCGGCTCGGGCGGCATCGCCATCATCCTCCGCACCTTCGGCGCTTTCGGTCAGCGCCCCCGTCCCGCCGGCGAGCAGGAAAACGAGCCGGTCCTTCGGCCAGTCGAAGGTCGGTCGCAATTCGACGCCGTCCTGCACCGCGATGCGGCCGGACGTTCCCGCCCCGGCATAGCAGAGCCGCCCGCCCGCCTTCAGCCGGGCCGCCGCCGCATCGCTCGCCGCGGCGATGGCGGCGACCTGCGAGTGCAGCGCCGCGATCGCCGAGAGCTGGCCTTCCAGCATCGCTTCCACGGCGGTGGCGGTGGGCCAGGTGGCGACGTGGAGAAAGCGGGGGTCGGTGGTTTCCGTGGACATCGTTTCCTCCGGGCTCAGCCGGCGACCCGCAACCACAAGGCGGTCGCATCGTCGCTGCGCTTGAAGCGCGGGTAGCGCGCGCAGACCGCGTCGTCGCGCTCGATCGCGCGCAGACGGACGGCAAGTGCGGGCAGGCCTTCGTCGCGCAGATGCGTGACGAAGGCCGATATCGGCATGTCGTAATCGTCGAACAGGGCGGCCATGCCGTCGGTCATCAACACAATGTCGTCGCCGGCGCGGATCGTCGCGCTGGCATGATGGACGTGATCGGCATGCGCGGGATCGATGCCGAGCACGCGGCGCTCGGGACGCGCGCGATGTTGCCGCAACGCCGTCGTCGCCGCGTCGCGCGACCCGGCCAGCGCGCGCGCCTGTTCAGTTTCGGCGCTGGTTGCCTGCGGCCCGAGCCGGACGACCTCGTCGGCGCGAACCAGCAGGCACGCGCAGTCGGCGAGCCAGGCGAGGTGCAGCGTCTCGTCTTCGATCGCAACCGCGAAAAACGCGGCGCTGGGATGCTCCCATGCGCCGAGCGGCTCGCGCGCCCGCTCCGCCAGATAGGCCGATGCGAGCCGGGCGAACACCGCGCCGACGGTCGTAGCGAGCGGCGCGGCATCGGCCGAGGCGAAGGCGCGTGCGGCGGTGCCGGACAGCCACGCCGCGCCGCCCTGCGCGCCCATCAGCCCGGCCTCGCCGAGATCGGTGGCGCCGTCGATCATCCAGGCGAGCCGGGCGGTGGATCCGCATCGATCGTCGTTCGGCGTGGCCGGGTCGCCCGCCAGGCTCAGCGTCTGGATCAGATCGAAATGCATCGGCAGCCTCGTCTCGTTCGCGGATCAGTCGTCGTGCCGCAGCCCGGCGAGTTGCAACGCGCCATCCAGCGCATCGCCCCGCGGCGCGACCAGACGCGCGGTGGTGCGCTGGCGCAGCCACGGGCCGAGGCGAGGCGCGAGGCCGCCGGTCAGGGCGCAGGCGGGGGCACCGCGTTCGAAGATGGTTTCGACGAACCGTTCGACATGTTGCGCGGCGTCCTCGACGATCGAACGCGCGAGGGCATCGCCGGCTTCGGCATGGTCCATCACGATCGGAGCCAACGCGGCATAATCGCGCGGGGTGGCGCGATCCATCCACGCGATCGCGCGCGGAATCGCATGTTCGAACCGGTCGGCGATCGCGATGCTGAGCGGCGTGCGCTCCGACCGGCCATCCAGCCCGCGCAGGGCATGGCGCATCGCCGAGAGCCCCAGAGCCGCGCCGCTGCCCTCGTCCGAGATCGGGAAGCCGTAGCCGCCGATCGCAAAATCCGCGCCGCCGACGCGCAGTTGCGCGATGCTGCCGGTGCCGAGGATCAGGATCGCGCCGTCGGCACCGCGATGCGCGCCGAGATTGGCGATCTCCGCATCGGTGGCCCAGACCACCGATGCGAACGGAAACGGAAGACCGGCCAGCGCATCGCGCACGCCGGGCCGCGAGATGCCGGCGATGCCGATGCCGACATGCACCTGCCCCAGCGCGGCCTCGTCCAGCCCGGCGGCCTTCAGCGCCTCGCCGATCGCGATATCGAGCACCGCGCGCAACGCCTCGACGCCGATCCGGGCATTGGCGGGGCCGGTAGCACCCGTGCCGATCACCCGCCCGGCGGCATCGACGATCCGGGCGCGACAATGGCTGCCGCCCGCATCGATGCCGAGATAATAGCTCATCCGGTGTCTCCTGCGCGAACACCATGCCCCGCACCGGTGCACCTTAACGGATTTGGGCCACCGCGTGATGACGCAATGCCATATCGAATCGACCGCCAGCCATAACCGGGGGTGATCGAACGGTTGACTGGCGGGCGCGATCGACGGACGCTCCGCGCGTTTCGGGGAGAGAAGATGCCAGACGCCGCCGCCATCGCGGTTCCGCCCTTGCCGGGGGTTCCGCATGCCACCGATCGCCGGGGCATGTTGCTGTACGGGCTGCTCGGTTTCGCCGCCGGCCTGCCCTTCTACATGTTCTCGACCGTATTGGTGCTGCGGTTGCAGGCGCACGGTGTCGCGCTGACGGTACTCGGGTTCTTCGCCTGGGTGCAGTTGCTGCCGACGCTCAAATTCCTCTGGGCGCCATTGCTCGATCGCTACGACATTCCGGGGTTCGGGCGCTTCTGGGGCAAGCGGCGCGGCTGGATCATGCTCGCGCAGCTCGGCATCTTTACCGCGATGGTGGCGATGGCGTGGACGTCGAGCGACGCGAGCCTGGGCGTTACGGCGTTGTTCGCGGTGTTGCTGGCGTTCTGGACCACCACGCTGGAGATCGCCGCCGACGCCTGGCGCATCGAACTGTACCCGACGCAGGACGAACAGGGGCCGATCGTCGCGGCGAACCTGTGGGGCTATCGCAGCGCGATGGTCGCGGCGGGCAGCGGCGCCTTGCTGATCGCAGACAGCGGCGGCTGGGCGTTCGCCTATCTGGGCATCGCGGTGGCGGCGTTCCTGCCCTTCCCGATCTTGGTCGCGATGCGCTCACATGGGTCCGAAGGTAGCGGGCGGGGCGGGGCGCTGGCGACCGGGGTGATCGCGAGCGTCGTGATCCTGGGCATCGTGGCGGCGGCGACCGCGGCGATCGGCTGGGTCGCGCTGAGCCTGGCGGCGCATGCCGGGATCGATGCCAAGAGCAACGTGACCCCCTGGGTGCTGGGGCTGTGCATGCTGCCGTTCGTGGCGATGGCCGCCGCCTTGCCGCGCATCCGCCGCGCGCCGGCCGACGCGCCGATCCGCACCTCCGTCGCGCTCGGGCCCTATGTCGATTTCTTCTGGCGCTACGGCTTCGCCGCGATCCTGCTGATGGCGTTCGTGTCGATCTATCGCATGGGCGACGTGCTGGCGCTGAACCTGTCCAAGCCGATGATCAAGGCGCTCGGCTATTCGCTGAGCCAGATCGGGCGGGCGGACGGCGTCGTCGCGTTGTTCTCCAGCATCGTCGGCGTCGGGCTGGGCGGCTGGCTGGTCACGCGCTGGCCGATGAGCTGGATGCTGGTGATCGGCGCGGTGGTCGCGGGGATCGGCAATTTCGGCTTCGTCTGGCTGGCGCATCAGCCGGTCGCCGAATCCATGCTGTATGTCGCCACCGCCTTCGACCAGTTCGGCAACGGCTTCGCCGGCGCGGTGTTCGTCGTCTATCTTTCGCTGTTGGTGAATCCGCGTCATGCCGGTGCGCAATATGCGTTCCTGACCGGGTTCGCGTTCCTCCTGCCGCGCCTGCTGGCGGGAGCCGGCGGCGCGATCGTCGGGGTGATCGGGTATGACAAATTCTTCCTGATCTCTGGCGTGGCGAGTCTGGCGGCGATTCCGTTCGTGCCGGCCTTGACGCGGGTGCGGGCACGGACGGACGGTGAGCCGGAGGACGGTAAGTCGGAGGACGGGGCATGATCGAGCGCATCGCAGACGCCGCCTTCCGGCCGGCCGCCGATTCTGTCGCACAGGGGCGGATTCCCGGAGCGGTGCTGGGCATCGTCACCGCCGATGGCACGCAGGCGGTGCGGGTCGCGGGGCTGGCGCAGAAGGTGCCGGTGCCGGAAATTCTGACGACGGAGCATTGGTTCGACCTCGCCTCGGTCAGCAAGGTGATCGCGACGAACAGCTTCGTGCTGCGGCTGGCGGAGGAGGGGCGGATCGATCTCGACCGGCCGCTGACCGATGCGATCCCCGATCTGCGCCAGTACGACGTCATGGGCGCGCCCGAGCGGCGGCTGACGTTCCGCGATTGCCTGGTGCACCGCACCTTTTTGCCGG
Source organism: Sphingomonas sp. Leaf357 (assembly GCF_001423845.1). Classification (NCBI taxonomy): domain Bacteria; kingdom Pseudomonadati; phylum Pseudomonadota; class Alphaproteobacteria; order Sphingomonadales; family Sphingomonadaceae; genus Sphingomonas; species Sphingomonas sp. Leaf357. The sequence goes on from NZ_LMPM01000001.1 coordinate 149,753, forward strand.
CGGTCGAGCCGATCTACACTTATGGCGACGATCCCGCGCGGTTGCGCGCGTTCGTGCTGCAACGCGCCTGGAAACACGGCCCGGCGGTCTATTCCGACATCAACTTCATCCTGCTGGGAATCGCGGTGGAACGGCTGACCGGCGCAGGGCTCGACGCGCTGCCGCTGGGGCCGGGCCTGAGCTTCGGCCCGCCGCCGGGGCCGGCGGTGGCGACGGAATTTTGTCAGTGGCGCGGGCGCGTGCTGAACGGCGAGGTGCATGACGAGAATTGCGCGGCGATGGGCGGGCGGACCGGCCATGCCGGCCTGTTCGGCACGGTGGACGGCGTGCTGGGATTTGCCCGCGGGTTGCTCGACGGCAGCGGCGCGTCTCCTGCGATGCTGGACGCGATCCGTACCCCGGTGGAGGGGCATCGCACCGCCGGATGGGAGATCCGCTTTCCCGGCTGGTCGGGCGGGCAGGCCTGTTCGCCCGGCACGATCGGGCATACCGGGTTCACCGGCACGGGGCTGTGGGTCGATTTCGATCGCGGCGTGGCGTGGACTTTGCTGACCAATCGGGTGCATCCGACACGGCATTTCGACAGCGGGATGTTCGATCTGCGGCCGGCGACGGGGGATGCGCTGGTCGGAGCCTGGGATGCTTGGTTGGCGGGGTGAAGGTCGTTTACGCGAAGGCGCTAAGGTGAAGCGAAGGCGCTGAGAGAAGAAGGTTGGTTCGCGCGGAGGCGCGGAGACGCGGAGGGAACCAGGACCGCAGGTCAGTCAGCACCAACCAGCACCAATTCTTGGGCCGATAGGTGGGAATGCCGCTGCGCGGATCAGGGCGCGATGACTTCGGTTCGAATTGCCTTCCCTCCATTATCATTCCCGCGAAGGCGGGATTCCATACTGGCTGAACCGAATAGTCTCCAGAAAGTGCAATGATTATGGATTCCCGCCTTCGCGGTGATGACGGAGGATGTGGTTCAACCTCCCCGTTCGTCCCGAGCCTGTCGAAGCACGTGTCCCAAGAGCAGCCGGAGCGTGTGGAACACGTGCTTCGACAGGCTCAGCACGAACGGTTCGGGTTCAAGCCATCGCCTTGAGAATATCTCCGCGTTCCCCGCACCTCTGCGCGAGCGCTCTTCTTTGCGCCTTCGCGCCTTCGCGTGAAATCAATTCGCCGCCGCGATCGCGAGCAGCGCCTTGTCCACCGCCGCCGTCGCCGAAGTGTCGCCGGGCATGTCGTTGGCGAGCGCCGAGAAGGTGAGCGTGCGGCCGCTGGCGGCGATCATGAAGCCGGAGACCGCGTTGCTGGCGTTGAGCGTGCCGGTCTTGGCGAACAGCTTGCCGTCGAGCGCGGTGCCGCGGAAGCGCCCGGCGAGCGTGCCGTCCACGCCGCCGACCGGCAGCGTCGCGCGCCATGCCGCGCCCCAGGGCTGGGTCTGCGTCCAGCGCAGGAAGCGCACCGCCGCACGCGGGGTGATGCGGTTGTAGCTCGACATGCCGGAGCCATCGGCGAAATCGTAGCTCCAGCGATCGACCCCGGCGCGGTCGAGCATCGCGCGCACGGCCATCTGCCCGTCCGCGACCGACCCCGACCCGGCGACCGCGCCGACGCGGCGCAAGAACAGTTCGGCGTGCAGATTCTGGCTGATCTTGTTGGTGTGGTGAAGATCGTCGGCGAGCGGCGGCGGCGCGAGGCGGGCGAGGACCGGCTGTCCGGGCGGGCGCGGCGCGGGTGCGGTGCCGCGCTGGGCCGGATCGTCCGAGGGCGAACCGGGGCGGTGGCGGACGAGGATGCGGCCGGTGACACGCACGCCCAAAGTGCGGAGTTGCGCGGCCAGCCGCCAGGCGGCGCGGTGGGCGGGATCGTCCACGCCGGGCAACAAAGTGACCGGCTTGCCCGGCGGGATCGTGCCGGAGACGCGCAACAGATCGCTGCCGGGTTCGCGCGTGACGGACATCGCCGCTTTCGTGCCCCCGGTCGTGGCGCGATTGTCGATGCGGTAATAACCGTCGCCGGCGATCGTCGGCGCGGCACCCGCCGCGCCCGGGGCTACCGTGACCGTCGCGACATTGTCGTCGATCGTCAGCGCCGAGATCGCGGTGCCGTAGCGCCCGGCCATGTTGTTCCAGCTCATGCCAGCCGGCCAGCGTTCGTCGGGAAAAGCGCTGTCGTCGCCGACCACGTCGTGGACGATGCGGGTGCGCGCCGCCACCGCGCGAGCGAGATCGGACAGGCAATCGGTGGCGCAATCGGCGGCGCTCGACAGGCGCGCGTCGCCGTGGCCAGCCAGCACCACGTCCCGCCCCTCGAGCCGCACGGTCGCGCCCCCGCCGCCGTCCGGCGCGGCGGTATCGAGCGAGGCGAAGGCGGCGGCGGTGGTGAACATCTTGGTGTTCGATGCGGGCACGAAGCGGTCGTCGGGGCGGATCGCGACGATCTCGTCACCCTGATCGTCGGCCACGACCAGCCCGATGCGCGTGCCGGGGCCGGCGCTGGCCAGGGCGGCCTCGACCGCCGGATCGGCCGGGCCGGCGGCGGTGAGGACGATTGCGACGACGGCGACGGCGGGGGCGAGCAGGATGCGCATCACGGAGCCTCGATGACGTCGCCGAGGACGGCGAGAAATTCGCTGGCCAGTGCGCTCGGCGGGCGATCCAGCAGGTGGATCGCGTGCAGGTCGAACGCCAGTGGGGGTTTCAGCGAGCGCATCGCCAGTCCCGGCGACATCCACGCCTCGGCGGTGAAGCTGTCGACCACCGTCAGGCCGACGCCGGCGCGGACGAGGGCGGCGGCGATGTAGAAGGTGCGCGCCGAGACGACTTCGTTCAGATCGAGCGCGAGGCGTTCGAGTTCGGTCGAAAACAATTGCCCGATCGGGCCGCTGGCGGCGAGCGTGATGAACGGGTGACCGGCAAGCTGCGTCAGTTCGACGCGCGGCGGGGCGTCCGGCATGTCCTCGTCGCGATAGAGCACGACCAGTTCGCCCTCGCCGAGCCAGATCTGGCCGAGCGGCGCGCCGCGCGGCACCTCGGCGGCGATCGCGATATCCGTCTCGCGTTCGTAGAGCTTGCGCAGCAGATCGTCGTGATGGACGGTCTGCAGATCGAAACGCACGTCGGGATGGGTCTTCAGGAAGCGCGACACGGCGACCGGCAGCGCGCCGAGCGCGAGGCTGGGCAGGGCCGAGATGCGCAACGTGGCGCCGGCCCCGGCGCGCAGGTTGCGCCCCGCCTCGCGCAGCGCGCGCACGCGCTCCTGGATATCGGCGACGTCGCCGAACAAGGCATGCGCGTCCTCGGTGGGCACGAGCCGGCCGTTGGTGCGCCGGAACAGTTCGAAGCCCAGCATCGTCTCGGCATGGCGCAGCGTCTTGGAGACCGAGGGCTGCGAGATGTTGAGCGCGCGGGCGGCGGCGCTGACGGAACCGTTGACATAGACGGCATGGAAAATCTCGATGTGGCGCAGGTTCATGTGCGGACGGGCCCACGGAAGCGCGCTTCGTCGAGACTGCCTTCCGAGCGGGCGACGAGCGTCGCGACGGTGAGGTTGGCCGAGGCCGAGGGCACGGTGCGAGTCATGTCGAGCAGCCGATCGAACGGCAGGACGAGGCCGACGACCAGAGCGGTCTGTTCCGCGCCGACGCCGACCGCCGACAGCATCGCGGCGAGCATGAACAGCGAGGCCGACGGGACCGGCGCGGTGCCGAAGGCGGCGAGCGCCCCGGTCAGCAGCATGACGCCGAGCATCCACGCATCGGGGACGATGCCGAGCGCCTGAAGCGCGAACTGGCCGAGCAGGCCGACATACATCGCGGTACCGTCCTTGCCGATGCTCGCGCCCAAAGGAAGGACGGTGGAGGCGATCGGGCGGGCAATGCCGAGATCGTCCTGCGCGACGCGCAGGGCGACAGGCAGGGTCGCGGAGGACGAGGCGGTGGAGAAGGCGACCACGAGCGCATCGACGATGCCGCGGAAGAAGCGCGACACAGGCAGGCGCGCGACGAAGGCGATCAGGCCGGCATGCACCACCAGCATCTGCACCAAAGAGGCGAGCACGACGCACAGAGCGAGCCAGCCGACATTGACGAACACCGCCATGCCGTTGCTCGCCACCGCGCCGGCGATCAGCGCGAGGACACCGAACGGAGTCGCCTCCATGACGATGCGCACGATCTGGAGCAGCACTGCCGCGCCGGATTGGAGCAAGGCGACGACCGGCTTGCCCGCTTCGCCCGAGACGACGCTGCCGATGCCGAGCAGGATCGCGACGAAGATGATCGCGAGCATGTCGCCCTTGGCCAGCGCCTCGAATATGTTGGCGGGGACGATGCCGAGCAGCTGATCCGCCGGGGCGATCGCCGGGCCGAGCGCATGCGGGGCGATGCCGGCCAAGGCGATGCCTGCGCCCGGCTGGATCAGCAGGCCGAACGCCATGCCGATCGAGACCGCGAGCAGCGTCGTGAGCGCGAACCAGACGATCGTGCGCCCGCCGATCGACCCGAGCCGGCGCGGATCACCGAGCGAGGAGATGCCGGCAGCGATCGTGACGAGCACGACCGGCACGACGAGCATCTTGATCAGCCGAACGAACAGGTCGCCGACCAGCTTGATCGACAGTGCCCCTTCCGGCCACACGGCCCCGAGCAGGGCGCCGAGGACGAGCCCGCCGACGACCCGCTTCCACAGCGGAATCGCGAACCAGGCCCGCAGGAGCGTCAAGCCGGCGTGCCCCAGAAGCCGGGTGCGGGGGGCGAGAGCATGCCACCCCGATCGATCACGCCGCCGGGGCGGTCCTCCGCCAACCACAAGGGCCCGTCGAGGTCGACGAACGCGGCTTGCCCGGCGAGCAGCATCGCGGGCGCGATCCCGAGCGACGAACAGACCATACACCCGATCATCAGCCCGAACCCCTTTCCGCGTGCTGCATCGACCAGTGCCAGGGCTTCGGTCAAGCCGCCGGTCTTGTCGAGCTTCACGTTGACGAAGTCGTAGCGGCCGACGAGCGTATCGAGATCGGCGGCGGTGTGGAGCGATTCATCCGCGCATATCGGCACATGCGAGTCGAACCCGGCGAGCGCGCCATCCTCGCCCGCCGGTAGCGGCTGTTCGAGCAGGTCGACGCGTTGCGCTACGAGGAAATCCTGCAAGCGCGCGACCTCCGCGATCGACCAGCTTTCGTTGGGATCGACGATCATGCGCGGATCGGGCGCGGCGGCGCGGACGGCGGCGATCTGCGCCTCGGCATGGTCGCGGTCGACCTTGACCTTGAGCAGCGGCACGCGCGCGACGCGAGCGGCGAGCGCGGCCATCGCATCGGGCGCGTCGATGCCGATCGTGATCGCCGAGGCGACCGGCACGGGATCGGCCAGACCGGCGAGCGCGGCGACGCTGGTGCCGCCGAGCTTCGCTTCAAGGTCCCAAAGCGCGTTGTCGATCGCGTTGCGCGCCGCGCCGGGCGGCATGATCCGCGCGAGATCATCGCGGGACAGGCCGGCTTCGACCCGTGACGCGATCCCGCCGATCGCGTCGATCGTGTCCTTGATCGTCTCGCCGTAGCGGGGATAGGGCACGCCCTCCCCTCGCCCGCTGACGTCGCCCTGCCGGAGCGTCACGGTGACGACATCGGCGGCGGTCTTCACCCCCCGCGAAATGCGGAAGGGCGCATTCAGGCCGAACCGGTCATGGCGGGCGTCGAGATGTCGAAGCATGTCTGCATCCTGTCGATGATCGGATCGGCCCCGAAGCGATAGGGATCGGTGCACGGCAGATTGAGCCGATCCGCGGTCTCGGCGCAGAGCCGGAGCGCCTCGTCTTCGCCGAGCTTGATCGTGTTGAGCGCGATGCCGACCGCCTGCACGTCCGGGCTGGTCAGCCGCGCGACCGAGAGATTGGCGGCAAGGCAGGTGGCGAGATCGGGCAGTTGATAATGCGGCAGGCCGCGCATGTGCGGGCGCGACGGATCGTGGCACAGCACGATCGCCTTGGGTTGCGCGCCGTGCAGCAGGCCGGTGGAGACACCGGCGAAGGACGGGTGGAACAGCGACCCCTGCCCCTCGATCAGATCCCAGCCGTCGTCGTTCCGCGCCGGGGTGATCGATTCGATCGCGCCCGAGATGAAATCGGCCACCACCGCATCGAGCGGCACGCCGTCGCCCGCGATCAGGATGCCGGTCTGCCCGGTCGCGCGGAAATCGGCCGCGATGCCGCGCCGGCGCATCGCATCGCGCAGCGCGAGCGTGGCGTACATCTTGCCGACCGAGCAATCGGTGCCGACCGTGAGCAGGCGGTTGCCGGCGCGGTACTTGCCGGTGCCGACCGGCAGATGGGCGGGCGGATCGCGCACGTCGAACAGCGCGACGCCAGCATCGGCGGCGGCGCGGACCAAGGCAGGCACGTCGCGCAGCCGGTGGTGCAGGCCCGAGGCAACGTTCATGCCGGCCGAGATCGCGGCCAGCGCATCCTCGACCAGTGCGGGCTCCATCTGGCCGCCGGCATTGGCGATGCCCAGCACCAAAGTGCGCGCGCCCGCCGCGCGTGCCTCGGCCACGCCCATGCGCGGCAGGCCGAGCGTGAGCGGGCTATCGTCGTGGCGCCATTCGCCGACGCAATCGTCGGGCCGGAACACGGCGAGCCCGCGCGAGGTCTTGATGCCGACCGCGTCGGTGGAATGGCCGAGATAGAGCAGGAAGGGACCAGGGATCATCGCATACCTGCGTCTAGGGAGAGGAGGAGCGAGGGATAGGATGCGGGCTCGGTATCGCGCCAATCATGCTCGGACTGCGGCCCATAACCTTGAGCTATGTCGGACTGAGCCTTTCGATCCTTCGCGGCTTCATTGCCGTCACTCCGGACTCGTTCCGGGGTCCACCGTGCAGCAAACTGCAGACCGGAGAGACTGTAGCACAGCAAATCCCGGAACAAGTCCGGGATGACAGAGAGGTCTCACAAAATCGGGCTGGTCGCAAAGAACACGCATGACCTAGCTCGCCGGGCAGCCCGCCGGTTTGGGGCGCAGCAGCACGCGACCCGGCGCGGCGCCGGTGGACGCCCCGTTCGCCAGTGCGAGCTCGCCGTTCACGAACAGCGCCGTGACCCCGGCGCTCGGCACGCGGGGATGGACGTAATCGGCGCGCGGCGCGTAGCGGACGGGATCGAACACGACGACATCGGCGAAATAGCCGGCGCGGAGATAGCCGCGCCGGTCGAGCTTGTAGATATCGGCGGTCGCCCCGGTCGAGCGGCGGACGAAGTCGCGCAGCGAGATCACCTTCCGCTGGCGCACATAGACCTGATATTTGCGCGGGAAGGTGGCGTATTGGCGCGGATGGCCGTCCGACCCGTCCGAACTGGTGACGATCCACGGCTGCTTCATCAGCAGATCGACGTCGCGATCGGCCATGTTGAAGCTGGCGATGCCGACGCCGGCCGGTTCGGTGCCGGCGGCGTTGGGCACGCGCAGGATACGGATCGCCGCATCGACGGGATCGAGCTTCCACAAAGTCGCCATCTGGCCAAGCGTCTTGCCGGTCCAGGGCTGGCCGGCGCTGGTGAGCAGGATCGACTCCTTGCCGCCGCGACGGCGCAGGTTCTCCGCCATCTCGATCTTGAGCTTCGCCAAGGTCGCGGGATCGTCGAAGCGCGCGATCAGTTTCCTGTAGCCGCCATCGTTCGCCCAACGCGGGACGAGCGCGGCATCGACGCTGGAGCCGGACGCGAGCCAGGGATATTGATCGGCGGTGACGTCCTGCCCGGCGGCGCGGGCGGCGGCGATCGTCGCGATCAGCAACGGCGCCTGCCCCTGAAGATCGACGCCGAGCGCCTTCAGATGCGCGAAATGAACGGGCATTCTTGCCTGACGGCCGATCTCGATCGCCTCCTTCGTGCTGGCGATCAGGCCGATCGTGTAATTGGATTCGTCGCGCTGATGCGTATCGTAGATCCCGCCGCGGCTACCCGCCTCGCGCGCGACGGCGATCACCTCGTCCGTCCTGGCGAAACTTTGCGGAGCGTAGAACAGGCCGGTCGACAGGCCATACGCACCCTCGCACATGCCCTTCGCCGCCAGCGCCTGTTCGCGCGCGAGTTCGGCCGCGGTCGGCGCGCGATCGTCCTGCCCGAGCACGCGGCCACGGATCGTGCCGAAGCCGACGAACGGCACGAGGTTGGTGCCGATGCCGGCGGCGGTGAGCTTGCGCGCATCCTGCGCCACGTCCGGAGTGCCGCCACCGTCCACGCCGGTGACGATCGTCGATACGCCCTGCGCCAGCCAGGGCAGGTTGAGCCGCTGTTTCGCATCGGGCGAACGGATATAGGTATCGGGATGGGTATGCGCGTCGATCAGGCCGGGCGCGACGATCTTGCCCGTCGCATTGACGATCCGCGCGGCGGCGGTGCGGCGGGAGGGGCCGACATAGACGATGCGGTCGCCGGCGATCTCGACATCGCCGACGATCGGCGCGGTATCGGCACCGGTATAGATCGTTCCGCCGCGAATGACCGTGTCGATGCGCGGCGCGGCGAGCGCGGGCCCGGCACAGGCGACGACCAGAGCGGAGAGAGCGAGACGCTGGATCGACGGGGTCATCGGCGGGTCTTTCCTGGTGTCAGCGTGCGGCGCGCGGCGACATGCGCATCGACCGTCGCGCGCCCGAACAGCATAGGCTGCATCCGCCCGGCGATCCACGGCGCATAGAGATCGCGGTAATGCGGCGAGCGCGGATCGTTCGACTGGCCGGGCAGGTTGAGCATCAGCGAATTGTCCCACGCGCCGACATCGATCACCTGAAGATAGCTCGCCCCACCGCTCGCCCGCCAGCTCGGGCCGTTGCTGAGCCAGCGCGCCATGACGGTGTAGGAATCGCCGCCGGTACCTTCGCCCTGGATCGCCGGGAAGGCCGCGGCGATGGCAGGAATGCTGGCCAGCGGATGCACGATGCGGACCTGATGCAGCTTGCTCCAGCGCCACGCGGCGGGATCGGGGCCGAGCAATTCGAGCGCGGAGGCCCAGGCCGAGGCGAGCGCGGCATCGAACAGCGCATCGCGCGCCGCGACCGGGTTGGGGCCGAGGCGGGCGTCGGGATGCGCGAGCAGGCCGAGCAGCACCGACGGCGCGATTTCGGTAACGAGCGACTTGGCGCGGTCCGGCACGATCGCGGCGAGCAGGCGCTTGCCGAGATCGCGCCACAGGATCTGGAACAAAGCGGCCGGCGCGCTGTCGCCGTCGATCCGACCGTCCCATTCGCGCAGCAGATCGGCGGCATTCGAGCGGCGTTTCGGTAGCAGGGCAACGAGCTGGCGCGCGGGCGTGGAGAGCGTGTCGTGCTGCAGCGCGACGCTGTCGGCCAGCGTGTGCTTGTCCTGCTTGCTTAGCACATCGACGATGCGATTGTAGCGATACGGATCGCGGAACGAGAAAGCCGGGATGCGGTCGCGGGGCCAGCCGGCGGGCAGATTGTTCTGGTTGGCGGAGGCGAACCAGCCCTTGGCCGGATTGTATTCGCTGGGCAGCGCGGCGAAATCGCGCATGCCGGTCCAATCGTAACGGCCGTCGCCCGGCACCGGCAGCAGGCCCTCGCCCGTCTTGCGCACCGGCGCGAAGCCGATCACCTGCCAGCCGGTATTGCCGTCGATATCGGCATAATGGAAATTGGTCGGCGACGGATGCAGGCGGAACGCGGTGCGCAGCGACGCCCAGTCGTGCGCGAGGTTGATCGCGATCATCGCGAACGCGCCCGCGCCGCCCGGCTGCATCGCGACCGAGCCCATCACGGTGGCGCGGTGCCCGGCAGGATCGTGCGAAATGACCGGGCCGTGCACCGAATAGCGCAACGTCACGCGTCGCGGCGGCGCATCCTTGACCGGGATGTCCACCGCAACCTTCTTGAACGTCTTCCATCCGCCGTCATGCGCGTAGCGTTCGGGATCCTCGGCGTGCAGCGTGAGGACAAACAGATCCTCCTGATCAATGTGGAAATTGGTCCGGCCGAAGGCGAAGCGGTCGGTATGGCCCTGCATGATGCCGGGCAGACCGGGCGCGCCGCCACCGATCACGTCGAGGCCGGGTGCCGAGAGATGCGCGACGTGGCGCGGGCCGAACCCGCCGATGCCGAGATGCGGATCGTTGGCGAGGATCGCCCGGCCGGTGGCGCTACGCGACGGCGCGATCGTCCAGGCGTTGCTGCCGGCATTGGCGCGCTCGGTGGCGATGTCGGCGGGATCGACCGTCGGGGTGCCGGGGCCGAACGGCAGGCCGCCCAGCCGCATCACGCCGAAATCGGCCTCCGACACCTTGGAGACGTCCAGCCCCGGCGGGACCGCCATCGGCCATGGGGGGCTGAGCGGTGCCACGACCGCATCGAGATCGAGCAAACCGAGCGCGGCGAGCTGCGCGCGGCGGATCTCGTCATCGACATTGCCGATCGATCCGCCGCGCGCGAGGACGAGATCGCGCACGTCCCACTTCATCGGCGCGACGCCGAGGATGGTATATTCGAGCGGCAGCAGCGTGCGGTCGGCGGCGACTTCGTCTATCCGCGCATTGATGCCGGCGACATAGGCGCGCGCGCAGGCCAGCACGTCAGCGGGAATCCCGCGCAGTTCGGCGGCGAGATCGCCGCGATAGTGGAACAGCCGCGCGGTGGCATCGAATTTCGCGAAATCGGCACCGAACGCCTCCGCCATCAGCCCCATCTCGCGGCGGTGCGCGAAATCGATCTGGAACAGCCGGTCGCGCGCAACGACATAACCCTGGCCGAAGAACGCATCGGGAATCGATGCGGCGCGGATGTGCGGCACGCCGTAGACGTCGTCGACGATCTCGATTGGGGCGTGCAATCCGTGTATGGGCATGGCCGATATGTCCCGGGCGCTATCGGGGCTGGGCGCGCAGGCACTGGCGGAGAACCCCCAAGTCAATGCCAGCGTGGCGGCGGAGCCGTGCAGGAACACTCGACGGTCGATCATCGGCATGGTTCCGCTATCGTGAAGTCCGAACAAGCAGGCTAGTCTTACGCCAGCGGTTCCGACGTATGACAAGCACTGCGCAGACCATAAGCGATGTTTATGGCAGGTCTCCCCATAATCCAACGCTATAGGTCTATCACGTGAGGAATGGCGATCGGGCCTTGACGCTCGCGGTCGCCCACGCGCAGGTTCGCCGTTCCGACACGATCTGCGTCGCGGCCCGGGTGCGCGGGCCGGGCGACCGATCGGCGGACTGCCGCGGGAGGCAGCGGGACTCGACCGGCGATCATGGCCGGTGCGAAGACGAGTTGGATTTTAGGGGGCTTATATGACGACTTCAGGTCAATTCCGGCGGCACCGTTCGATGCTGGCGAGCTTTTCGAGCCTGGCGACCTTGATCGTCGCGGCCGGCATCGCCGCACCCGTCGCCGCGCAGACCGCCGATACGCCGGCCGCCGAGACGACGGAAACGCCCAGCGCGGACGACATCGTCGTCACCGGCACGCGCGTGGTGCGCGACGGCTTCCAGTCGCCGACGCCGCTGACCGTCGTGACGCGCGAGGAGATCCTGAACTCGTCGCCGTCGAACAACATCGCCGATTTCGTCAACCAGCTGCCATCGGTCGCCGGCTCGACCCGCCCCGCCAACTCGCGCCTCAACCTGTCGAGCGGCCAGGCCGGCATCAACACGATCAACCTGCGCAACCTCGGCGACAATCGCACGCTGATCCTGCTCGACGGCCGCCGCTCGGTCGGTTCGACGATCACCGGCCTGGTCGACGTCAACACCATTCCCCAGCAATTGGTGAAGAGCATCGAGGTGGTCACCGGCGGCGCCTCCGCCGCCTATGGGTCGGACGCGGTAGCCGGCGTCGTCAACTTCGTGCTCGACAAGAAATATACCGGGCTGAAGGGTGCGATCGACAGCGGCATCACCGACAAGGGCGACGGCCGCAACTATTCGGTCAGCCTGGCCGGCGGCCTGGCGTTCGGCAGCGAGAATCGCGGACATATCCTGCTCTCCGGCGAAGTCGCGCACCGCGACGGCATCTTTCAGGTCGATCGCGACTGGAACGCGACCGGCTATGTCCGCATCCAGGACCCAAACTGGACGGCCACCAGCACCACCCCGCAATTCCTGATCCGGCGTCAGGTCGGCGCGGCGAATTCCACGCCGGGCGGCCTGATCACCGGCAACAGCGTTCTCGCCGGTAGCGGCCTGACGGCGAACAATCTGCGCGGCATCTATTTCGGGCAGAGCGGCGCGCTCAACCAGTTTCAATACGGCGCGCTGACCTTCCCCTCCCCTACCGGCACCGCGGCGCCGACGCTGACGCAGGGCGGATCGTGGCAGGTGAACGATTCCGGCCGGCGGATCGGCCTGGATCCGAAAGACGACCGCTACGGTGTCTTCGGCCGGCTGAGCTACGAAGTCGCCGACGGCATCGAAATCTTCGCGGAAGGCGCGTACAACCAGCAGAAGATCTTCTTCAACGCCGGCCCCAACCTGGCGACCGGCATCGTCTATCAGCGCGACAACGCGTTCCTGATCAACGCGCTCGGTGCGAGCCGCCTGACCGGGATCAACACCGTGACGGTGGCGACGACCGCCGCCGACCTGCCATTCCGTGCGATCGACAATCGGCGCAAGGTGCAGCGTTACTCGATCGGCGCGGAGGGCGTCAGCGAACTGTTCGGCAAGCGCGCGACCTGGAACATCTATGCGCAATATGGCCGCGCCGACCTGCGCGAGCAGCTGCGCAACGTGATGAACATCACGCGCATGAACAACGCCACCGACGCGGTATTCGCCGCGGCGGGCAATCCGGGCAATTATGCGGCCGGTTCGATCCAGTGCCGCGTCAATGTCGACGCAGTCACCACCAACGACGACGCCGCCTGCGTGCCGCTCAATCGTCTGGGCATCAGCGTCGCCAATCCGGCGGCGATCGCCTATGTGCTGGGCAATCCGTATCGCGACGAAGTGACCGAACAATACAACGCCGCGGCGAACCTTTCGGTCACACCCTTCTCCACCTGGGCCGGCGATGTCAGCGTGGCCTTTGGCGGTGAATATCGCGAGGAAAAGATCCGTGGCTTCGTGCCGGCCGAGTTCCAGCCGACCGTGACCACGACGGCGACGACGAACCGCTGGTCGGTCGGCAATTACCTGCCCACCAACGGCAAGTACAACGTGAAGGAAGCCTATCTCGAGACCGTCGTTCCGCTGGGTCTGGGCATCGAGCTCAACGGTGCGGGGCGTGCGACCTGGTATTCGACCGCGGGTTACGTCACGACCTGGAAAGCCGGCGCGACCTGGCAGCCGATCCCCGACATCCGCTTCCGCGTGACGCGATCGCGCGACATCCGTGCCCCCAATCTGAACGAGCTGTATCAGGCCGGATCGGCCAACAGCGATTCGGTCCGCAACCCCGCCTACACCAGCGACGGGCTTAACGGTCCGGCGACCTTCGGCTATTCCGCCACGGTGACCGGCAATCTGAATCTGCTGCCTGAAAAAGCGGATCAGTGGAACATCGGCGCGGTGCTGTCGCCCCGCTTCCTGCGCGGCTTCAACCTGTCGGTCGATTATTACCGCATCAACCTGAAGAGCGGTATCAGCACGCTCGATGCACAGACCATCCTGAATCTGTGCTATCAGGGCGACCAGACGTACTGCGCCGCTTACACGCAGGATCCGTCCCGCTCCGCGCCCGGCCAGCCCTATCTGCTGTTCCGCAACCAGCCGTTCAACGCCGCCAGCCAGCTCACGCGAGGTGTCGACATCGATGCGTCCTATCGCTTCCCGCTGGACGCGATTTTCGCCAAGGCCGGGGGCAATTTCACGCTGCGCGGCGTGGCGACGCGCTATATCGAGAACCTGTTCAACAGCGGCATTCCGAACACGGTGGTGCTCAACACGGTCGGCGTGAATGGTGGACAGGGGTCGACGCCCAAGTGGATCTACCGCGTCAACGCGACTTACGACACGGACCATTTCTCGATCACCGCGACCGGGCGCGGCGTCAGCGCGGGCAAATACGTCGCCAACGGCATCGAATGCCAGACCGGCTGCCCGCTCTCGACCACCCTCTTCCCGACCTATGACAACAATCACGTCTCCGGGCTGTTCTACGCCGATCTCAATCTCACGACGAAGATCCGAGCCGGCGGGGCCGATGCTCAGCTGTTCTTCAACGTGACCAACCTGTTCGATCGCTGGCCGTTGCTGGTGCCAGAAACCGGTCTGGCGGCGAACTCGACCTATTCGGATCTGCTCGGCCGCCAGTTCCGCATCGGGGTCCGCTTCCAGACTCGATAGGGCGCGATGATCTGCACCGACCCGTTCGTTTCGCGCGAACGGGTCGGGTCAGACGATCAACTTGCCGCCGACGATCGCGAGCGTCGCGGCGAGCACAGTGCGCAGGATCCGCTCCGGGATGCGCGTCGAGACCAGGCTGCCGAGGATGATCCCCGGCACCGAGCCGATCAGCAGCGAGACGAGCAGCGCCGGATCGACCGAGCCCATCGCCCAATGCCCGGCACCGGCGACGAAGGTCAGCGGCACGGCATGCGCGATGTCCGATCCGACGAGGCGCACGGTCGGCAGGCGCGGATAGAGGATCAGCAAGGCGGTCATCCCCAGCGCGCCCGCGCCGACCGACGACAGCGACACCAGCACGCCAAGCGCCGCCCCGAGCAATATCGTCAGACGCGCGATACGCCGGTCCGACACCCGGTCGAGCGAGTGGCCGAAACGGGCGATGATGCGATTGCGGAACAGCATCGCGATCGCGGTGGCGATCAGCGCGAGGCCGAGCGTGATCGTGATCAGCCGCTCCGTGCCCTCGAAATGCGTGCCGGCAAAATGCAGCGAGACCAAGGTGACGAGAGTCGCCGGCACGCTGCCCAGCGCCATCCGGCGCACGATCTTCCAGTCGATCGAGCCGCCGATGCCGTGCACGACCGTGCCGACGCTCTTGGTCGCCGAGGCATACAGCAGATCGGTGCCGACCGCGGTCACCGGGTGAAAGCCGAACAGCAATACGAGCAGCGGCGTCATCAGCGATCCGCCGCCCACCCCGGTCATCCCGACCAGCAGGCCGACCGCGAACCCGGCCAGCGAATAGAGCAGATCGACGCCGATCATACCGATCGAGTTACGCCAGCGCGGGTCGAAATCGCGATCTTGCGGAGGATGGGAGACCTGTCGTTCATACGCCCTCCTCGCCCATGGTCGAATCGTACGCCGAGCGTGACGGATGCGCGGTGACGGCGCGAGGTAGATTTTCTGCCCCCCGACGAGGCCCAGCTAATCGGCGAGGGTGCGCCGGTAGGCCGCCAGGCGTGCGCCGGCCGCGTCGATCACCGCATCCTGCTTGGCGAAACACAGGCGGATGACGTGATCGTCCGGTGGCGTGACGTGGAAGGCCGACAGCGGGATCGCCGCGACCCCGGCGGCGGCAACGAGGTCTCGACAGACGCTGCGATCGTCCTGCGCGATGCCGGAGGCGGCGAGATCGACGCACAGGAAGTATGTGCCCTCGCTCGGCAGCACGGCATAGCCCGCATCTGTCAGCAGTGCCGCGAGCCGGTCCCGCCCGCGTTGGTAGCCCGCGCGCATCTGTCGGAAATAGGCATCGTCCTTGCCCAAGCCGTAAGCCACCGCGACCTGCAGATTGGGCGGCGTCGCGAACGTCAGAAACTGGTGGGCACGCGCAATCGGCCCCAGCAACGCGGAGTCTGCGACGACCAGCCCGACCTTCCACCCGGTCAGCGAGAAGATCTTGCCGGCCGACCCAATCTTCACGGCGCGCGCCGCCATGCCCGGCCGCGCGATCAGAGGCTGGTGGGTGCGGCCGTCGAACAGGACATGCTCCCACACCTCGTCGCAGATCGCGATCAGATCGTGGCGCACGCACAGGTCGGCCAGCGCATCGACCTCGCCCGCATCGAACACCCGCGCCACCGGGTTCATCGGATCGTTGAACATGATCAGGCGCGTATCCGGGCCGATCGCCGCCGCGATGTCGGCGATCGGCAGCCGCCAATCGGGCGGCGCGACGGAGACGAAGCGCGGCACCCCGCCGGCGCGCAGGATCAGCGGCACATAGGCGTCATAGGCCGGCTGGATGACGATCACCTGGTCGCCCGGCGTGATCAGCGCAATCAGCGCCGCCGCCAGCGCCTCGGTCGCGCCGGAGGTGACCAGGATGTTCGGCGCGCCGATATCGAGCCCCTGGAAGCGCCGGTAATGCTCCGCCGCCGCGTGGCGCAGCACGTCGAGACCCATCATCGGCGGATATTGGTTGGATCCGTGCAGCACCGCGTCGGCGGCGGCCTGCCGCACGTCGGTCGGGCCAGAATCGTCGGGAAATCCCTGACCGAGATTGATCGCATCGTGCCGGCGCGCGAGCAGCGACATCTCCTCAAAGATGCTCGTCGGCATATCGGCATAGAGCGGATTCATCCGTGCATCACGCGGGGGATGCGGCAGGGCGGGTGCGGAAGACCGGGATGTTCGCGCAAGATCGGTGCCCTCGTGTCGGCGACGGAATGGCTCGCACCGCGGCGCTACAGATACGACACCCGTGGCGGACGCGTCCAGCGGTCCCGGCGCGAGCGCGCACCTTCGGGCTGAGCCGCGAACATTGAACCTGTCCGACCGGCTTCAATGCCGTTAGCAGCTGTCGGCACGATCTCACGCTAGCGACGAGACTGATCATGCCCGCCCTCCACCTGA
The DNA here is from genome assembly GCF_001423845.1 of Sphingomonas sp. Leaf357. Classification (NCBI taxonomy): domain Bacteria; kingdom Pseudomonadati; phylum Pseudomonadota; class Alphaproteobacteria; order Sphingomonadales; family Sphingomonadaceae; genus Sphingomonas; species Sphingomonas sp. Leaf357. Next base: position 166,448 of record NZ_LMPM01000001.1, read on the forward strand.
CCGGCGTCGATCTGCGCCGGCTCCAGCAGATCGTCACCGGCTTGACCGAAGGGGTGATCCTCGTTTCGCCCGAGCAGGCGATATTGTGGGCGAACGATGCCGCGCTTCGGATGCACGGTGCTTCGCACATCCCCGATCTCGGCCGGACGATCGACGAATATCGCACGCGCTTTCGCCTGCGCTACCGCAACAACCACTGGCTGGAGGCGAACGACTATCCGCTCGAACGCGTGGTGGCGGGGGAGGCTTTCAACGAGGTGATAGTCGAGGTGATTCCGCAGGGCGAGGAGGAGCCGCGCTGGATTCACCAGATCCGCAGCCTGGTGCTGACCAACGCCGACGACGAGCCGGATCTGCTCGTGCTGGTGATGCAGGACGTGTCGCTGCGGTTCGAGGCGGAGGAACGGTTCGAGCAGACGTTCAACGCTAACCCGGCGCCGGCGGTGATCTGCCGCCTGTCCGACCAGCGCTTCGTGAAGGTCAATCTGGGCTTTCGCGAACTCACCGGCTGGCAGCGCGACGACGTGCTGGGGCGCAGCGTGTACGAGCTGGACGTGCTGGCCGACGCGACCGACCCCGATCTCGCCAAGGAACGGCTGCGCGAGGGCCGGACGATCCCGCAGATGCAGGTCGACCTGCGCTGTGCCGACGGCAGCCGCCGGCTCGCGATCGTCGGCGGACAGCCGATCGACCTGAACGACCAGCCGTGCATGCTGTTCACCTTCGCCGACCTCGAGCCGCGCCGCCAGACCGAGGGGGCGCTGCGCGAGAGCGAGGCGCGCGCGCACCGCACGTTCGAACTGGCCCCGATCGGCATGGCGATCGCCAGCCTGGACGGACACCGCTTCGTGCAGGGCAATGCCGCGTTCCTCGAACTGACCGGGCTGACCACCGACGAGATGACGCGCCAGACCGCGGGCGGGATCAAGCTGTGGGAGACGAGCGAGGCGCGCGCCGAGATCGAGGCCGAGATCACCCGCGACGGCGGATTCCAGGGCCGCGACGCGCAGTTGCAGCGCGCGGACGGGACGCGGATCGACGTGCTGGTATCCGCCGGGATCATCCCGATGCACGGCAGCGATTGCGTGCTGTGGGTGGTGCAGGACATCGCCGACCGCCGCCGCTCCGAACTCGAACTGATCGGCGCGATCGAGGCGGTGATGCGCGACACCAACTGGTTCAGCCGGATGATCGTGGAGAAGCTCGCCAACCTGCGCACGCCCGCGGCGCACCAGCATATCGTCGAGGTCGGATCGCTGACCGGGCGGGAGCGCGAGACGCTGAGCCTGATGTGCGAGGGACAGGACGATGCCGGGATCGCCGTGGCGATGGGGGTGTCGCGCAACACGGTGCGCAACAACGTCGCGCGGATCTACGCCAAGCTGGGCGTCAACCGGCGCGGCGCGGCGATCATCTGGGCGCGCGAGCGGGGATTTCCGCTGCCGTCATCGCGCGGGGCACCGATCGAAAAACGCTAGTTCTGGTTCAAATGCACTAAACGATTTGAGCAAAGCCGCTCTATTTCGCGCTCGGCCGATCCCTATCTGGGTCGGGCTGAACGATGCGGCAATCCCGCCGCATCCGTTCCGTCGCGAAAGGACCGCAGCATGGACGACGACCGCAGCATAGGTGCCGGCAGGCAGGTGAAGGGGTCGATCAAGGAAGCGATCGGCAAGATCACCGGCGATCGTTCGGCCGAGGCCGAAGGTGCCGCCGAGAAGGCGGCCGGCAAGGTCCAGTCCGCGCTCGGCAAGGCCAAGCAGGCCGCCCGCGACGCCAAGGGCAACTAGCACTCCGCCGGGGGTGTCCTCGCCCCCGCGCGCTCTTTTCAACAGGAAACCATCATGTCCCATGTCTACGAAGACCCGGCTTATGCCGGGAACGCCCCCGTGTCGCCCGGCCACATCGTCGATGCACCGGCGCATCGCGCATCGCGCATGTCCTGGCAGGCGGTGTTCGCCGGGGTGACGATCGCCATCGCCATTCAGATCGTGCTCGGCCTGCTCGGCACCGGCATCGGGATGAGCCTGGTCGATCCGGTCGCGGGCACGACGCCGAGCGCCAGCGGCCTGGGCATCGGCGCCGGCATCTGGTGGGTGCTGAGCACGATCGTCGCTCTCGCCGCCGGCAGCTATGCCGCCGCGCGCATCGCCGGCCTGGTCGAAGCGTTCGACGGAATGGTCCACGGCCTCGTCATCTGGGGCGTCACGCTGATCATCACGCTGTATCTGCTGACCTCGGCGGTCGGCAGCATCATCGGCGGCACGTTCCGCACGATCGGCGGCGTGGCCAGCGCGGCCGGCAGCAGCATCGGCGCGACCGCACCGACCGTCGCCAAGGCGGCGGGGATCGACGTCGAGGATCAGGCCTCGGCCTATCTCGACGCGGCCCCGGCCGATCCGGCGCTGATGACGCCGCAGGAAGCGCAGAAGGAAGTCGCCAAGCAACTGCCGGCGCTTGCCCGTGGCGGTGCCGACGGACGGAGTGCCGAAGCGCGGATCGTCGATATCGTCGCGGCACAGCGCAAGATCGCTCGTCCCGAGGCGCAGGCCCAGGTGACGCGCGCCAAGCAGCAGTTCGTCGCCGCCAAGGAAGCGACCGTCGAAACCGCCAAGAACGCGGCCGATGCGGGCGCGGGCGCGGCCGCCGGGACGTCGTTCACCGCATTCGCGGCCTTGCTCCTCGGGGCAGGTGCGGCCGGCTTCGCCGGGGCCACCGCCACGCGCCGCCGTCGCATCGTGCGCACCGCCTGACCGGCGGCGCATGGGAGGTCCGCCCCGCCCGACCGGGCGGGGCATGTGGAGCGTGCCCCGGACAGCGTATCCGACCGGGGCATGTCGGACCGGCGGCCGTCGTCTTCGGACAGCATCCAAAAGCGACGGTCGTCGTCATTCCGCGATCAGTTTCGAACACACCCTTCAAAAACACCAACTCGTTGAAGGACTACATCATGGACACGCATGAAATCACCGGTGGGATCAAGCAGGCCGCCGGCACGGTCGAGGAAAGCTTCGGTCGCGCGACCGGCGACCGCGCCACGGAATTGTCGGGCGCGGCGCGCAAGGTCGCAGGACAGGTCGAGGGGGCTTATGGCGACGCCGTCGACATCACCCGATCGACCATCGGCCACAGCCCGTTGCTGTCGCTCGGCCTGACCGCCGTCGCGGCGTTCACGCTCGGCGCGTTGGTCTCGGGTTTCGCCCGCAGCGCACCCCCCGCGCCGCCGGCCCGGCGCAAGCGCTGAGGCCGCGATGTCGGACAGCGAGGATCGCTATCTCGCCGAACGCGCCGAGACCAGCCGGCGGCTGGCCGAAGCCGCCACCGACACGGCGGCACGGCGGGCGCATCTGGCCCTGGCGGAGCGATACGAGCAACGCCGCGCGGCGGACCGCAGGGGTGACGATCCGTCACAGGAAGCGCCCGCCGCCGACGACTGAACCCGAACCGTTTTCCATGTTTCGCCCCCATCAGGGGCGAGCCAACCGGCGCCAGCGTCCCGATCATCGCGATGCGACGCCCCAATCGAAGAGGACCAAGACCATGACCAACAAGACGATCGCCCTCGTTTCCGCGCTTGCCGCCCTGTCGCTGTCGGCGTGCAACACCGTCAACGGCGCCGGCAAGGACATGAAATCGGCCGGCAGCGCCGTCTCCAAATCGTCCGGCAAGGACGGCAAGAAGAACTAGGACGGATCAACCTCCAGCATTCTTCCGTCACCCCGGGCCTGTTCCGGGGTGACGGCGAATGGATCGCACGCTGTACGCCACGGCTGACTGTCGGTCGGCCTTAGGGGTGATCGAGATTTAGGGTCGCGCGAAGGCGCGAAGGCGCGAAGGCGCGAAGAAGGGGGTCGCGCGGAGACGCAGAGGTGTCGAGCCGCACCGGCCGCCCTTCGTCCTAGGTGTGAGCCCATATAGCGACGAGGCGGACGGGTGGGGCTGCGGCATTCGGCTGCACAGCCCGATTGCGACAGGCCATACACTGTTATGAGGGGTAGATGAGCCCTTCCACACAGCCGAATCACACCTACGCCGTGGAGTTTCGCTTCTATGGCGAGGCGCTCGACCTGGCAGAGGTTTCGTCGATCATGGGCCTTCAGGCCACCAACTCGTCACACGATGAACCGATCGGCAAACGACCGAAACTGTCGTTCCGGGGGCTGTAACGGAAGCGACGATCCTCAGTTTCAGGAAGAGTGCAGTCCTTGGAGGATGGCCTGGCTTTGGTCGTGCGCAGGTTGAAGCCTTATCGATCGATCATCACCGGGCTGTCTGATCGGTTCGAAGGAATCTGATGGTGTGGGCATTTCCAGTTCAGCTTTGACGGCGGTCCCACTTAGTCATCGGGACTCCTCGCCGACGTGGCGAGCTTTGGATCTCCGCTCTTTTTCGACACCTACCACACCGGCAACGATGGCAGCTTATAGACGATCGAGCCTACGATGCTGACCGCATCCGCGTGCTGATCCAGGATAGCGTCGCGACGCCCAACATTCCGCCGAAGAGCAACCGCCGTTGGAAGCCATGCCTCATCAAGCGGCTCTACCGCGAGCGCAACCCGATCGAGAGTTTCCTGCGCTTCCGCCGGGTAGCCACCCGCTACGACAAGCTCGCCGCCAACTTCTTCGCTATGATCCAGCTCTCCCCAACGCGCCTGTGGCTTCGCGCTTACGAGTCTGCGGCCCAGACCGTTGAAGATCGGAATGCGCCTCCGAGCGCGACACCATTCCGCGTCCTCCGCGCCTCCGCGCGAACCACGACCTTCGCGCCTTTGCGGCTTCGCGTGAACCGACGCCATCTGTCGCTGAATGTCGATCTGATCGAGCTATCGCCGCTATTTGGGGGCGGACGGCCCGACCAGGGATCCCCGGCCGGGCGCGCCTGCCGGGGTCTTGTTCGCGCCTCTCGTTCACCCCGGCTGTAGCGCGGCGGCAATATCCGAGGCGAAGCGGGCGATATCGAAGCGGGCCATGCCGGGATCCTCGCCACGCCGGACGATCACCAAACGCCGCGACGGGATGACCATCACATATTGCCCGCGATTGCCCTGGGCCGCGAAGGTGCCTTCTGGAAGGCCCTGTTTCGGGCCGAACAGCCACATCGTCGCGCCATAGCCCGGCCCGTTCGCCGGCTGCGGGCCGCTGGCCGTCGTGATCCGGCGCATCCATCCCTCGGGTAGCAGGCGCTGCCCTGCCCAGGCCCCGTCCTGCGACCAGAACAACCCCAGCCGGGCCAGATCGCGTGCCGTCGACCAGATCTGACTGGAGAGGATGTAATTGCCGTGCCAATCGGTCTCCGCGACGGTGTGCGACATGCCAAGCGTACCGAACAGACGCTCCGGCAATGCGCGATAGCGCTCCTCACCGATCGCCAGGCGTGTGGCATACACCGCCAGAAGGATATCGTTGTTGGCATAGCGGAAGCGGGTGCCCGGCAGAGCTTCCAGGGGCCAGGACACCGTTTGCTCGTCGACGGTGCCGCCGCCGAAATAGACCGCGTCGGTGCGGTTGCCCGCGGTGTCGCTGTGCAGGCCGGAGGCCATGCGCAGCAGGTGATCGAGCCTGATCGCCCGGCGTGGATCACCGGCCCGCCACTGCGGGATCGACACGGGGGCATCGATCGCGCCCGCATTGGCCATGCCGATCAGCGTGCCGGCGATCGACTTGCCGACGGACCAGGTGCGGTTGGACACGAACGGCCCGAAACCGTGGCCATAACGCTCGGCGACGATGCGGCCATCCTGCACCACGACCACGCCGATCGTCTTGCTGCCGACGCCGTACGCAGCCTCGAACGCCTTGCCGACGACCTGGGCCAGCGCGGCGGACGGGTGCGGCACGATGCCGGCGTCGCCCTGCGGCCAGCGCCGGGCATCCGCGCCCGCGATGCCCGACGCGCGTGCCGACGTGGCGCCGGCGGGGGCCATGCTGCCGATCGGCAGGCTCACGCAGCCATGGCCTTCGGACCAGGTCGATCGGCGCGGCGGCAGGTTCGGATCGAACGCCACCGCGACCGAGCGGCGTCCGCGATCCACGTCCGCCGTCAGCGTCGGCACGATGGCGTCATATTCGGGATAGATGCCGGCCAGTTCGTCGGCATCGATCTGGCTGGGCGTGCGGCCGGCGTTGAACAGTCCGGAGCAATAGAGCGCGGCCTTGTAGCCGGCCGCCACCGCGCGCTGATAGGCCCCGGCGGACGGCTGAGCGACGATCTGGGCATCGGCCGGCACCGACAGGAGCAGGGCGACCCAGGCTGTTTTGAGGATCCGCATGACGCACCATCCCACCCCGTCGGCGGTTCGGCAATGCGTTTCCCGACGCCGCGCGCCCGGCCGCTGCCGGCGCGCCCGCTTGGGAATATCAACTGGCGCTCGGCTTGAAATCGCCGGCGGAAAGCGGGATGCGCCCGCTCAGGCGGATGACCATATCGGGTGTCGCGTCGCCACCGAGGTCGATCTCGACCAGCGTCTCGCCGCCATCGTACCGCGCCCGCACCTGACCGACACCGGTGAACGCGGCCGTACCGACGAACACCAGCGGCCGGAGCGGCGAAAGCGCGGAAAGATCGATCCGGTCGCCCTCCGCCGGCGAGAAATCGGTGATCCAGTCCTCGGTCGCGGTGGTGGTGCCGCTATCGGTGCGGGTGACATAGGAGATCGGATGAGACGTGCTTAGGGGCGTTGGACCCCGTCAACTCATGGAAAAAGATCAAAAAAAAGCCGCCGCAGGATGTCCTGGGCGGATTTGGGATTGTGGTGATTGGTTGCGGGGACAGGATTTGAACCTGTGACCTTCAGGTTATGAGCCTGACGNAAAAAGCCGCCGCAGGATGTCCTGGGCGGATTTGGGATTGTGGTGATTGGTTGCGGGGACAGGATTTGAACCTGTGACCTTCAGGTTATGAGCCTGACGAGCTACCGGGCTGCTCCACCCCGCGCCAAGAGTCCCTTGGGTCCGTTTTGWTTGCGGACGAGGGTATGTGACATGTGAATGGGTTCTTTTGATATTCGTGCTGCTCACCGGCTACAATGCCTGGCGACGACCTACTCTTCCATCGCTTGAGCGATAGTACCATCGGCGCAGTCAGGTTTCACGGCCGAGTTCGGGATGGGATCGGGTGGGGCACTGACGCTATAGCCACCAAGCAATGAAGCCGGTGAGCGGCAAGAAGTTCTGTTAAAATCGATGCACGTCTATGCAGTGAAGGCATGGTAGTTGTTTATTAGGCGTGAGCTTAATCATCCGCACACGATCTCTGACATGCTGGTCACCCAGTGCTGTCGTTGATGGTGGGACTCTCAATTCTTCTTGAAAGTAATACTTTCAAGAAAACTTGTTCAAGCGCAAATAGAGCAATTAGTATCGGTTAGCTCCATGCGTTACCGCACTTCTACATCCGATCTATCAACGTCGTGGTCTCCGACGGCTCTATGAAATCTTATCTCGAGGGAGGCTTCCCGCTTAGATGCTTTCAGCGGTTATCCCGTCCATACATAGCTACCCTGCTGCGCTCTTGGCAGAACGACAGGTACACCAGAGGTATGTTCAACCCGGTCCTCTCGTACTAGGGTCAACTCCTCTCAAATTTCGACGCCCACGGCAGATAGGGACCAAACTGTCTCGCGACGTTCTGAACCCAGCTCACGTACCACTTTAATTGGCGAACAGCCAAACCCTTGGGACCTGCTCCAGCCCCAGGATGTGATGAGCCGACATCGAGGTGCCAAACAACCCCGTCGATATGAGCTCTTGGGGGTTATCAGCCTGTTATCCCCGGCGTACCTTTTATCCGTTGAGCGATGGCCCTTCCACGAGGGACCACCGGATCACTATGACCGACTTTCGTCTCTGCTCGACTTGTCAGTCTCGCAGTCAGGCGGGCTTATGCCATTGCACTCTAACAGACGGTTTCCAACCGTCCTGAGCCCACCATCGCGCGCCTCCGTTACTCTTTAGGAGGCGACCGCCCCAGTCAAACTACCCGCCACAGAGGGTCCCCGATCCAGTTTCATGGATCTGGGTTAGACATCAGAAAACAACAGGGTGGTATTTCACCTATGGCTCCACGTCAGCTGGCGCCGACGCTTCAAAGCCTCCCACCTATGCTACACAGTTCTTTCCTAATGCCACTCTGAAGCTGCAGTAAAGGTGCACGGGGTCTTTCCGTCTAACCGCGGGTACTCCGCATCTTCACGGAGAATTCAATTTCGCTGAGCATGTCCTGGAGACAGTGGGGAAGTCGTTACGCCATTCGTGCAGGTCGGAACTTACCCGACAAGGAATTTCGCTACCTTAGGACCGTTATAGTTACGGCCGCCGTTTACCTGGGCTTCATTTCGCAGCTTGCACCACTCCACTTAACCTTCAGGCACCGGGCAGGCGTCAGGCCCTATACGTCGTCTTGAAGCCGACTTAGCAGAGCCCTGTGTTTTTGCTAAACAGTCGCTACCCCCTGGCCTGTGCCCCCTCAAATGGCTTGCGCCGAGTGAGGGCCTCCTTCTTCCGAAGGTACGGAGGCAATTTGCCGAGTTCCTTCAGGACACTTCTCTCAAGC